>JANPJB010000069.1:0-2649 GCA_031425295.1 Flavobacterium sp.
GCCAATTCCATTTTGACGTCGGCTTTTTGATATTCGTTTAGCGGTAAGTTCAATGCGGTTTTTAAAATGCTTTTCCCGTTCTCCGAATTTTTTAAATAAAACGTCGAAAAATGCGCCTGTAAAATCTGCAACGATAATGAATATGGGCTGATTCCAAATTCTTTGAGCAGTAAATCCAGCTCGGAAGCGACGGCATTGTATTCTTTTTCGGGCGCTGAATCGATTCGGATCTGCATCAAATACGCATGCGACTGAATTAATAGATCGAGATCTTTTGTGTTTTCAAGTACAAATAGGAAAATGTCTTTTGCCGTTTCTT
Organism: Flavobacterium sp.; assembly: GCA_031425295.1. GTDB lineage: Bacteria > Bacteroidota > Bacteroidia > Flavobacteriales > Flavobacteriaceae > Flavobacterium. The sequence continues at coordinate 320 of JANPJB010000069.1, forward strand.
TGTCGCCTTCCTCAATCGCCAATTGCGCAAGGTTTACAATATTGGAAAACGTTTCGGGGTTGCGTTTGTAGATGGCTTTCTGCTGGATGAACGCTTTGCCGTATTCTTTCTGCTGCACGTAAAACCAACTCAGATAATCATTCCAGAATGGGTCTTGGCTTTTTTGCGTTCTTAAAATGAGTGTCTTTCGCAATGATTCATTGAAATTCACGTCGGCATCTTCAGTCATAAAGCGCGTCAGCTGGTTTTGCACCATAATGTTGTTTTGCGGATTCGTGTAGGCTTCGGTTAGGAATTTTTCGATCATCATATCGGTATTGCCCATCTGCCCGTACAGGATTGCCATTTGAAGCTGGAAATTATTACTGAATTTCGGTTCGATCGCGATGGCAAGTTCATACGATTTTAAAGCGTATTCAATCAGCGTTTTTCTTTCGAAAGTACTCGCAATGTTATACACTTCATTTGGGTTTTTTCGAATGGCTTCAAGTGCTTGTTCGTAGTATTTTTTAGCGTTGACAACGTCTTTTCGCAACTGGTAATTGTAGCCTAGTTCGATAATGAGACTCGATTGCTGCACGAATTTCATTCTGTCGAGTATGGCTCTTTCCGCTAAATCGAACTGCTGCAGTTGCTGCTGACATTCAGTAACCCTTTGAAAATAATAACTGTTGTAAGGCTGGCTTTTGAGTAATTCCTCAAAGCTGATTTTGGCTTTTTCGAATTCGCCTTTATCAAAATAGTTTTGTGCCAACTGTTCGTTTTGCGAGAAAACGATTCCAGAGCAAAGTAGGAATAATAAGCAAACTATTTTTTTCATGAACAGACCGTAAAAAACAATGTACTAAAGTAACACATTTGTGTCAGTTTTAGTACATCGCGATATAAAGATTAACTTTTTAGTTGATTATGTCAAACCCTGTGTAAGGTCGCAATATTTCTGGAATGACAATGCCTTCCGGTGTTTGGTAATTCTCTATGATACCCGCTAAAACGCGCGGCAGTGCTAATGAACTTCCATTCAAAGTATGCGCGAGCTGGTTTTTTCCATTGGTATCTTTGTAACGCAATTTCAAACGGTTCGCTTGGAAGGTTTCAAAATTCGATACCGAACTGATTTCAAGCCAACGATCTTGTGCCGTTGAGAACACTTCAAAATCATACGTTAATGCAGATGTGAAACCCATATCGCCGCCACACAGACGCAGAATTCTGTACGGTAGTTTCAGTTCTTGCAGTAGGGTTTTGACATGTTCAACCATGCCATCAAGCGCTTCGTAGGACTTGTCGGGATGTTCGATGCGCACAATTTCCACTTTATCGAACTGATGCAATCGATTCAATCCGCGTACATGTGCACCATACGAGCCTGCTTCACGACGGAAACATGGGGTATAACCTGTATACAAAACCGGCAATTCGTTTTCATTTAAGATCACATCGCGGAACAAATTTGTCACGGGAACCTCGGCAGTTGGGATTAAATATAAATCATCAATCCCGACGTGGTACATCTGCCCTTCTTTGTCGGGCAATTGCCCAGTTCCGTAGCCTGAAGCTTCATTCACTAAATGCGGGACTTGAACTTCTTTGTAGCCCGCTGCTGTATTTTTATCGAGAAAATAATTTATCAGGGCACGTTGCAATTTCGCGCCTTTACCTTTATAGACCGGGAAACCTGCGCCGGCAATCTTTACTCCGAGTTCAAAATCAATGATGTCGTATTTTTTTACCAATTCCCAATGCGGCTGTGCAGTTTCGTGAAGTACAGGAATCTCACCTTCTTGAAAAACGGTTACGTTCTCTTCAGGTGTTTTTCCTTCGGGAACGATATCGGCCGGAAGGTTCGGCAGCGTATATAATTTTTGGGTCAATTCGTGTGCGTAAGTGTCTGCTTTTTCTGCATGTTCTTTGCTTTTCTCTTTAAGAAGCACCGTTTTTTCTTTGAGTATCGCAGCTTTGGCTTTTTCACCGGCTTTCATCAATTCGCCGATAGATGCGGATAATTTATTAGATTCGGATAAAGTGTTGTCGAGTTCTACTTGCGCAGCGCGGCGTTTTTCGTCCAATTGAACGACTTCTTCAATCGTGGCGCGGACGTCTAAGTTACGTTTCGCCAACGCTTTGATTACCTTTTCTTGGTTCTCTCTGATAAATCCTATTTGTAACATGGTATCCTTTTTATGCTATGGAATCTTTTCCAAATGAAGCACGCAAATTTAATCAAATGTTTTACATATGCAGATCAAATTGAAAAAGTTAACTGCTTACGATACGTACATTCTACTGACCATTGCATATAATTTAATGAAAATTAACATTGTAACTCT
>JANPJB010000070.1:0-17349 GCA_031425295.1 Flavobacterium sp.
CAAATCCTACAAACGAGATAGACTATATTTCAGATGGTACAGGGCTCGAAATGTTTACCAATCTTCTTAGTTTGACTATTTCATATAACCATATGACTTCATTAAGCCTTCAGGGTCTAACGCATCTCTATATGATACAAAGCAGTGAAACGCAGATTGCATCGGCCAATTTTTCACAAATGCCAAACTTAAAAACGCTGTCGATGAACAGAAGCCAATTGACTTCATTAGACAACGTAAATTTACAGGGAACAAACAATATTGAAAACCTGCGTGTAGACGGCTCTTATTTGTCAACCGCTGACCTGACTGGATTTTCGCTGCTTAAAACAGCAAATTTCAGTGGTAATAACCTAACAAATGTTAATATTACTGGACTGGTTAATTTGGAGAAATTACAGGTAGATTACAATTAGCTTACTTCAATAGATTTGACTTCCACGCCTAATTTTACGTATTTGAACGCAAAATCTAATTTACTGACCAATCTTGACGTTTCTCAAAATCCTTTGTTGACGCATCTTTATTTGAGCGATAACCAAATGACAACTTTAGATTTGAGTCATAATCCTGTGTTTTTTTACCTGAATATCAAAAACAATAACCTATCCTCGTAGTTTATCAAAAATGGAAGAAGCGACACCATCGAATTGATGAATAACCCTAATCTGGCATACATCTGCGCCGATGAGATTGATTTGTCGAATATGATGCTGTATTACAATGCGCTGACTCATGTCAATTCGTATTGCTCGTTTGTTCCAGGCGGCACTTATTATGAGATTTCAGGGCTAACAAAGTTTGACATAAACGATAACGGTTGTGATAATAGCGATATGAATTTTCCAAATGTTAGATTTTCCATCACCAATGGAACAGTTGGCGGTAGTTTAGTTGCAAATTCGTCTGGAAATTATTCGCTCGCTGTTTTGGCAGGTACTCATACAATAACGCCAGTACTTGAAAACCCAGATTATTTCAATATAACACCTGCCTCCACAAGCATCGTTTTTCCTGTGTCGTTGAGTCCGTATACTCAGGATTTCTGTATTACACCAAACGGAATTCATGTCGATTTAGAAATTGTAATTATTCCGTTGAACGATCCAAGACCAGGCTTCGATGCCTCCTACAAAATCATCTATAAAAACAAAGGAAACCAAACGCAATCTGGGACAGTTAGTGTTGCATTCAATGATGCCATGACTGATCTTGTAAGTGCAATTCCAGCAGTTTCTTCAGTGGTCATCAACTATCTCAATTGGAATTTTACGGATTTGCAGCCTTTTGAAACCAGAGAAATTCTGTTGACTTTGAATGCGAATGCACCCATGGAAATACCGCCAGTTAATGGAGGCGATATTTTAAACTTTACGGCGTCAGTCAACAGTTCCTTAACCGATGAAACACCAAACGATAACACTTTTGTTCTCAATCAAACCGTTGTCAACTCTTTCGATCCCAACGACAAAACCTGTCTCGAAGGCAATACGATCACACCTGAAATGGTCGGTAAAGAAATCCATTATATGATCCGTTTTGAAAATACAGGAACCGCGAATGCTGAGAATATCGTAGTAAAAGACATGATTGACACGGAAAAATTCGACATCAATTCCCTAATTCCAATCGATGGAAGCCATCCGTTCGTAACGAGGATTTCGAATACGAACAAAGTCGAATTCATCTTCGAAAACATCAACCTGCCTTTTGATGATGCGAACAATGATGGTTATGTAGTTTTTAAAATTAAAACCAAACCAACCTTAGTTGTGGGAAATTCATTCAGCAATACCGCCAGCATTTATTTCGATTATAACTTTCCAATCATCACCAATACCGCTACAACAATCGTTGCACTTTTAGCCAGTCAGGATTTTGAGTTTGCAGATTACTTTAAAATCTATCCGAATCCAGTTAATGATGTTTTGAATTTTGAAACGAAAAAAATCATTGAAGTGACTTCGATGAATATCTACAATACTTTAGGGCAATTGGTTTTGGTGATTCCAAACGCCCAACAAACAAAGACGGTTGATGTTTCAAGTTTGAAAACCGGGAATTACTTTATGAAAATTAATTCGGATAGAGGAAGTTCGACTGTAAAGTTTATGAAAATTTAATAGCAAAGAAGAATTATAAGGCCTCATAGTGATATGGGGCTTTTTTATGCAATACATTTTAAATAAGATTAATCCTTACATTTACTTTTCAAAAATATTACCTATGAGAAAGCTATACTTTTTATTTGCCGTTGTTTTGTTTTCTGTTGGCGCAAATGCTCAGATTATAAATTTCCCCGATGCGAATTTCAAAGCCAAGCTGCTTGCAGCAGATCCGTCGAATCAGATAGCCCGGAATCAAGTCGGAGCTTATGTGAAAATTGACACCAATGCCGATAATGAAATTGATGCCAACGAAGCAGCATTAATCTATTATCTTTATGCCACCAACGACGGTCAACCGGATAATGTTAAAATCAGCAATCTTTCAGGGCTTGAGGCATTCTATAATTTATGGCAGTTTTACTGCTTTTCCAACCTGCTGCAAACGCTAGACTTGACTGCTTTGACACAACTGCAAACTTTAGGATGCGAAAATAATCAGCTAACATCAGTCGATTTAACAGGGTTGGTTCAATTAAGGAATCTTACGTTCAATCAAAATAATCTGACGCAGCTTGATCTGTCTGACAAGCCAAACTTGGAGTATCTGGAGTGTCGTGAAAATCAGTTGACAAGCATTAATATCACCAATCTTCCTGCGCTTGAAAATTTTGTTGTCAATGACAATAACCTGACAAGTATCGATTTTACAGGTGTTACCACAATTACTTCATTTCAATGCATGTATAACAATATTAGTACGCTCGATCTTTCCCATCAATACAATCTTAACTTGCTCATGTGCGGGCACAATCCCAATCTTGTTTCAGTCTTTATGAAAAACGGAAAGAATGAAACGGGTGTTAATTTCGAAGAGTTGCCTAATCTGCAGTATGTATGTGTGGACGAATCTCAGGTTGGTACCATAGCAAACTATTTTAATTCCAACAACGCACCAAACTGTCACGTCAATTCCTATTGTTCCTTTACACCAGGAGGAACGTATTATACGATTCAAGGCACAGCGAAATACGATCAAAATAATGATGGATGTGATGCTTCCGATGTGCATTTTTCTCATTTGAAATTGGCAACGTCGTCTGGACTTCTCTCAGGAGTTACCATATTTGACGCCACAGGCAATTATGCACTTCCTGTCGGAGCCGGTACGTATACCATAACACCGGTATTGGAAAATCCACTGTTCTTTACTGTTTCTCCAGCTACGTTAACAGTAGCCTTTCCTGCAATGCCGAGTCCGTTTGAACAAAATTTTTGCATTACGACAAACGGAATCCACCCGGATTTAGAAGTTGTAATATTGCCACTAAACTTGGTCAGACCGGGTTTTGACGCCTCTTACAAAATCATCTACAAAAACAAAGGAAACCAAGCGCAATCGGGAACTATTAGTTTTGCTTACAACGACGCTGTTTTAGATTTAATAAATGCTAATCCAACAATTTCTTCACAAGTAATTAATTATCTCAATTGGAATTTTACAGATTTGCAACCTTTTGAAACCAGAACAATTACAGTGACTTTAAATGTAAATTCTCCTTCTGAAGTGCCGCCCGTTAATGGCGGTGATATTTTAAATTTCACCGCATCAGTCAACAGTTCCTTAACCGATGAAACACCAAATGACAATACTTTCATTCACAATCAAGCCGTTGTCAATTCCTTCGATCCCAACGACAAAACCTGTCTCGAAGGCAGTACGATTACGCCCGAAATGGTAGGCAAAGAAATCCATTATATGATCCGTTTTGAAAATACCGGAACCGCCAATGCTGAAAATATCGTTGTAAAAGACATGATCGACACCACAAAATTCGATATCAATTCCCTAACTCCAATCGATGGAAGCCACGCTTTTAGGACTAAAATTTCAGGTACGAATAAAGTTGAATTCATCTTCGAAAACATCAATTTGCCTTTCGATGATGCAAACAATGACGGTTATGTAGCGTTTAAAATCAAAACCAAACCTACACTTGTACTTGGCAATACTTTCAGCAATACGGCAAGCATTTATTTCGATTACAATTTTCCGATCATTACCAATACTGCAACAACAACTGTTGCACTTTTAGCGAACGCTGATTTTGCTTTTGATCAGTATTTTAAAATTTATCCAAATCCCGTAAAAGACATTTTGAATATTGACATGAAGAAAACCATTGAAGTCACTTCGATTAATCTTTACAATACGTTAGGGCAATTGGTTTTAGTAATTCCAAACGCGCAGCAAACAAAATCTGTAGATGTTTCAAGTTTGAAAACGGGGAATTATTTTATGAAGATTTATTCAGATAAAGGAAGTTCGAATATCAAGATTATCAAGCAATAACATTTGTTTTTTAATGAAAGCTCTCGAGAAATTCGGAGGTTTTTTGTTTTCAGTCTGCGGATTCTAATTCAAACACTTCGAATTCTAATTGTGATGAAGCCAGTTGAAACCTATTGTATAAATTTATTATCGCTAACAACACGGGACTTTCCGTTGAATTATTTGATTATGAAAAAATTATACACTGTTTTGTTGATTTTGATTGCTGTTACCTCGAACGCTCAGATCATTAATTTTCCGGATGCCAATTTTAAAGCAAAGTTGCTTGTGCCGGGTGTAGCGAGAGATTATGGAATGGCAAACGCAATTATTATTGATGCCAATAATGATGGAGAAATTGAGGTAAGTGAAGTCCAATCGGTTTGGTCTTTAAATATTTCAAATGCAAATATCGCGGACCTTACTGGCATTTCCTATTTTACTAATCTAGCCGTTTTAATTTGTAACAATAATTTATTGCAAAATATCGTGATTGGTAATTCTAACGCTTCATTAAAGCATTTGGATTGTAGTAACAATTTGCTGCAAATTATTTCGATTGATCCGTCGGTCACTTTGAGAGTATTACGTGCTTCACACAACCAACTTTCGACTCTATCAGGAATTCAGTATGACCATTCTTATGATTTTTTTGACCCAGAATACACAACAATTATTGACTTAAGTTACAATAACCTAACCTCTTTTACGGCGGATGGCGGCGATTATACTTCTCTGAATTGCAGTCATAATCCACTTACAGCATTCGACTTGAATAATTCTTTTATTGAAAGACTTGATCTAAGCTTTACATCCCTTACTTCAATACAAGGGAGCGGCCATCTGAAATATGGTTATTTCCAAAATAGTCAGTTCACTTTATTGGATTTGACGAATATCTCATTTTATTCTATACGTCGTGGTAGTAGAATTTTTCTAGGAAATAATCTAGTTGATAGAGTAATTTTTGGAGAGTTTAGTCCCAATAATCTTACATATTCCTCTACCAACACCTTTTTTGACCTTGGAAATTTTGGAGGATCTGATGGTTGTAACCTGTATCCCGATAACGAAGAGTCGGGAATTATAGAAATTAATAGTTGTCCTAACTTAAATTTTATAAGTATTAAAAACGGAATTGATTATGGAAACATAAATTGTAACGAGCCGGCTTCAGGAGAAGCTTGGACACAAAGTACATTAAATTTAAATATTACCAACTGCCCCAATCTGTCTTTTATGTGTGTCGATGAAGGCGAACAAGATCACATTCAGTCGAAAATTAATGCACTCGGATTAGGAAATCAGGTGCAGGTTAATTCTTACTGTTCGTTTGTTCCCGGTGGGACTTATTACACCATTAACGGAAGCAATAAATTGGATGCCAATAGTAACGGTTGCGATAGTGCAGACCAAGCGATGCCGAATTTGAAGTATAGGATTACCAATGGTACCAATACGGGCACGATTATAAGCAATGATTTTGGAGATTATTTTATTCCCGTTCAGGCTGGGACGCAAACGATAACACCACTATTAGAAAATCCTACTTACTTTAACCTGTCGCCACCTGCATTGTCTGTATCGTTTCCGACAGATACTAGTCCATTCAACCAAAATTTCTGCGTAACGCCAAATGGTGTTCATAAAGATTTAGGAATTGCTATAGTGCCAGTGGATTTAGCTAGACCAGGCTTTGACGCAACTTACAAAATCATATACAAAAACAAAGGAACTCAGACACAATCGGCCACGTTGAATTTTGCTTTTGATGATGCGATTTTTGATTTGATCAGCACTTCGGTAGTGTCAGGGTCCCAAACTGGCGGTCAAATGTACTGGAATCTTACCGACCTTGTGCCATTGGCTTATGGTGAAATCTTGGTAACGTTGAATTTAAATTCACCAACAGAAATACCGCCTGTTAATGGGGGCAATATTATAAGCCTTACCGCAATGCTCACCGCCCAACTTGGCGACGAAATGTCTGATGATAATACGGCAACATTAATACAAACCGTCGTAAACTCCTTCGATCCGAACGACAAAACCTGTCTAGAAGGCGATACGATTACGCCCGAAATGGTCGGCAAAGAAATCCATTATAAGATTCGTTTTGAAAATACGGGTACCGCGAATGCAGAAAATATCGTTGTGAAAGACATCATCGATACCGAAAAATTCGACATCAATTCCCTAATTCCAATCGATGGAAGTCATCCGTTTGTGACCAGGATTTCAGATACGAATAAAGTTGAATTCATTTTCGAAAACATCAACCTGCCTTTTGCCGACGCAAACAATGACGGTTATGTAGCGTTTAAAATCAAAACCAAACCAAGCTTAGTTCTTGGCAATACATTCAGCAATACCGCCAGCATTTATTTCGATTATAACTTTCCAATCATTACGAATACAGCAACGACAATCGTGGCACTTTTGTCGAACGCTGATTTTGCGTTTGAGCAGTATTTCAAAATCTATCCGAATCCAGCGAATGATGTGCTGCATATTGACAAGAAGCAAACTATTGAAGTCACTGCTATCAATATCTACAATACCTTAGGGCAAATTGTTTTGGTGATTCCAAACGCGCAGCAAACCAAATCGGTGGATGTTTCCAGTTTGAAAACCGGGAATTATTTTATAAAAATCAATTCGGATAAAGGAAGTTCGAGTGTGAAGTTCATAAAAATATAAACTTCCTTTTTATAAATCTAAAAAGCCCGGTAGGAATACGGGGCTTTTTTTTTGGAAACAGCTAAACTTTTATTTAAAAATAGTTTTGTGACAATTTTTTTAAACTGATTAATTTTGCCACAGATTTTGTGACAATTTTTTTGTGGCAATTTTTTTTGTCACAACTTTTTTGCCACAGCTTTTGTGGCAATTTTTACAATAGAAAAATTTTTGCCACAACTTTTGCTTGATAACGTTAATTTTCAATAATTGAAATTACCAGTTCTTTATAACTGCTGCCAATAGGAATCTGCTTGTTGTTGATTTCTACATCGCTGGATTAAAAAGCCTCGATTTTGTTTTGGGCTACAATAAAGGAGCGATGAATGTGGATATGATTATTTTTCGGAAGCAATTACCTATAATCCTAGCGAACCTAGCGTAATCCTTAGCGACCTTTGCGGTTAAAAAACCTAAATCCCCAGATAATTACTAGGTGTAATCGCGAGCAATTCCTTTTTAATCGCTTTAGAAACTTCTAAAGTTCCAATAAAATCATGGATCGCTTTTTTGTCGATAATCGTATTGGTTCTAGTCAAACCTTTCAAAGCTTCGTAAGGATTCGGATAGCCTTCGCGCCGCAAAATCGTTTGAATCGCTTCTGCAACAACGGCCCAGTTTTTATCTAAATCTTCTGCAAATTTTGATTCGTTGAGTAGCAATTTGTTCAATCCTTGCAGCGTCGCTTCAAACGCAATCAACGTATGGCCGAAAGGCACGCCAATATTTCTCAAAACGGTGCTGTCCGTTAGGTCGCGCTGTAATCTTGATAGAGGTAATTTTGCTGAAAGATGCTCGAAAATTGCATTCGCCATACCCAAATTTCCTTCAGAGTTTTCAAAGTCGATTGGGTTGACTTTATGCGGCATCGCCGACGAACCGATTTCACCTGCCTTGATTTTCTGTTTAAAATAATCCATCGAAACATACGTCCAAATGTCGCGGTCAAGATCGATAATGATCGTATTGATTCGTTTAAGGGCATCGAAAAACGCCGCGAAATGATCATAGTGTTCAATTTGTGTCGTTGGAAATGAATGGTGCAGACCGAGATTTTTTTCGACGAATTTCTTCCCGAACTTCCGCCAATCGATTTTTGGATAAGCCACGTGATGTGCGTTGTAATTTCCGGTTGCACCACCAAATTTTGCCGCAAAAGGCACATTAAACAACAGTCGCATTTGCTCTTCCAAACGTTCTACAAAAACCTCGATTTCTTTCCCAAGTCGGGTAGGAGAAGCCGGTTGCCCATGCGTTCTAGCAAGCATCGGAATATCGCGCCAGTCATCAGCCAGATCTTTGAGTTTGCCGACCAAGCCAATCAGTGTTTTGAGGTATACTTCCTGAAAAGCCTCTTTGGTCGAAAGCGGAATCGCTGTATTGTTAATGTCCTGTGACGTTAATCCGAAGTGAATGAATTCTTTGTAAGGCTCCAACCCAAGTTTGTCGAACTGATCTTTGATGAAATACTCAACCGCCTTAACGTCGTGATTCGTAGTTTTTTCGGTTTCCTTTATGGCAAGCGCATCTTCGGTTGTAAATTGCTCATACAGCTTGCGCAGCGGTACAAAAACTTTAGTGTCAACGTCTTGAAGTTGTGGCAACGGCAATTCACAAAGCGCGATGAAATATTCCACTTCCACCAAAACGCGGTACCTAATCAGCGCTTCCTCTGAAAAATAAGCGGAAAGCGATGCGGTTTTGTTTCTATAACGCCCGTCAATAGGCGATACTGCATTGAGTTCGTGTAGCGGATTCATCTGTAGTTGCGTTATTTTTTGAAAGCCCAAAGATAACCAGAATTATTGGGAATTGGATTTTGGTTTTTTTATTTTTTAGGCGCTGTTTCCGCTCTCAGCTCCCAATCTTTTCGCCTAACAACGGCACAAAAGGATTTCCGCTGCAAATGCGTAGCCTGCACTGAATACAACTAAAAATAAATTAGCAGTGTGGGTAATCGGGGCTAGTGGTCCGCGGAATAAAGAAACTATTACATCATCGAAAATCAGCAATTCCGTTAACCGCGATTTTTCTTTCGTTTGACTGTAAGATTTCAATGCAGAATTTTTTAAAGCTAATTTCTATTTCTCATTACTATTTTATGTGAAGTGCTCGTTTTTTTGTGGTAGTATATAATTTTTTTATCTACGGTCAATGTGGGGGCTTCGATTAAATTAGCTGTTGGTTCTGAAATAAAACTTTAGGCGCTGAAAAGGGCGCATTAGCATTATTTCTTACAGCGACACAAATTTCAAAAATTGTATTTTCATTAATCTGACCTTTTAAGTACCTAGTGTAGTATAATTCTAAATCATCACTACTGATACACGGCGCGTAGAAGATATAATTAGCATCATTGATGTTTTGTAAAATCGATGCTGAATTTGGAAGTTTATTAAATGTTGTGGCATTTGCTTTTTTTGCAACACCTATATTGGTTTCACATGGACCTTGACAATTTTGATTGTCAAATCTGGCATTATTAAAATATAAGAATTCTCCATTTAAACTTATGCCATGATCCATAACGAGCCAGCCAGCCATGTTCTTATTAAAATCGCCACGTACGCGTTCAATATTCATTACATTTCCAGCATTAAAAGTTCCGTGAAAAAGATTATCCAATTCGCCAGGATAGTCTCTTGTTGAAGTCCAATAAAAATTACCAAAAGAATCCAAATCTGCCACAGCATCTAAATAAGGTGGATCGGTTTGATTTGTCCCTTTTAACGCGCCTACATAAGCAAAAGTTAAATTATCTATCTTGGTAGCATAGAATAATTGCGTGCTCACACCGTCATTTAAATTATTGAAAAATAAATAATGACCATCGGGCGAAATGAATGGCTCCATGGCGTCAACCGACAGTCCAATGATATTTACCGCTATTTCAGGACCAAAGGAAGGATATGAAATTGGCTGACTGATTTGATCGTTGTTTTTTGAACAAGAAATATTGAATAAAATGAGCAGTATTAATATTAAGGTGTTTCTTGTTTTCATCATGCCATCTAGTTCAGTTTTTGAATTGTCCGTTTTAATAAAATTACTGACATGTTGGGCAAACATTTAAATTATTTTCCCAAGTTCCTTCGCCACAATCTTCATCCCATTAGAACCCGTCGTCGCAATAATCTTAAGATTGCTGGGCGCATTCGAAATCGTTGCAGGATGCGGATCGATATAATAAATCGGAATATTTTCGCGCGTATAATGGAGCAATCCAGCAGCAGGATAAACTTGTAATGACGTACCGATCACAATAAGTATTGCAGCTTTTTGAACCAACGAAATCGCTTCTTCAAGGGCAGGAACAGGCTCTCCAAACCAGACGATATGCGGTCGCAATTGATGCCCATATTCATCAATGTCGCCGAGGATCATATCGTGGGTCCAATCGATGATGTGGTTTGGGTTTTTGACCGAACGCGCTTTAAGCAACTCGCCATGCAGGTGCAGCACTTTCGAACTCCCGGCTTGTTCGTGGAGGTTGTCAACGTTCTGGGTGATGATGTGAACGTCAAAACTGCTTTCAAGGTCTGCGAGAATCTGGTGGCCCTGATTGGGTTTTACGTCGTACAATTGTCTGCGTCGCTGGTTGTAGAAATCGAGCACGAGTTCAGGATTCTTTTGGAAACCTTCCGGCGTGGCGACATCCATAACGTTATGACCTTCCCATAGTCCGTCACTGTCGCGAAAAGTTTTGATGCCGCTTTCTGCGGATATGCCCGCGCCAGATATGATGACGAGTTTCTTTTTCATGTTTTAAAGTTAACACAGATTCCATGGATTTTGACAGACTGGATATTCAAAGATTTAAGATCTGTGTAAATCCGTGCAAACTGTATTTAAATTTCACTGTATTTCTAAAAGTTAAAGCTACTCTTTTTTACTATTTTTGACAAACTTATTTCACAGCATGACCGATCTCGCTTACTTAGAATATCTCGAAGGTTTTTTGACGGATAACCGCAAAGCCAAATTTTTGAAAGTGCTAGCGGCGCGCACGAATCATTTTACGGTCGCCATTGAAGATGTTTTTCAACTGCACAATACAAGTGCGGTGATGCGCAGCTGTGAAGTTTTTGGAATCCAACAGCTCAATGTCATCGAGGAGAAATTTGGGAAAAGCATCGACAAAGAAATCGCGATGGGCGCACAGAAATGGGTTGACGTAAATCGCTTTGAAAGCATTGCGTCCTGCATTCAAAATTTAAAAGCAAAAAACTATCAAATCATCGCTACGACACCACATGAGAACGATTGTCTGCTGGATGATTTTGACATATCGAAACCAAGCGCTTTGTTTTTTGGAACCGAACGCGACGGACTATCGGAAGAAGTTTTGCAACAAGCCGATGGTTTTTTGAAGATCCCGATGGTTGGTTTTACGGAGAGTTTGAACATTTCCGTATCGGCAGCGATCATCATTCAGAATCTGATGGCGAGGTTGCACAAATCGGATATCGCTTGGCAATTGAGTCAGGGAGAAATTTTAGAAAAGCGTTTGTCATGGTCCAGAAGTTCGATTAAAGATATTAAGCGGATTGAAGCGCGATATTTTTCGGAACAGCGTTCCTGAATGATGAGTGTCTGATTGCTGACCCTAGCGAAAACGTATGAATTGTATGGAACCTAGTAGACTTAGTTCATTTTAAGTATACTGAAACCCTAGCCCGGATTACCTAACAATGCTAATTTTTATTATTTGTATTCGGTGAATGCTGCGCATTTGCAACGGCTATCCTTTTGTGCAGGCGTTCTGCACGAAAGATAATACTGAAAAGCCGGATCAGCTTCTAAAAAGCGTCGTCTTGTTGCCCTCAATACAACTGTAGCTAGTAAGGGTGTTACTTCTTCTTCAGCACTTTATATTCTTCATAACAGCCGCTGATCGCATCCATAATCTGGAGATCGGTTGCGGTTTTGATGAATGCTTCGGAGTAATTGCAGTGGTCTAATATATCGGCGATGTCATTTTTGTCGACACCAAGCAGCGTTGCCAAGGTTTCACGGTCGTATTTTGATTCGAGGAGATTGCGTACGGTATCGTCTTTTTTGATTTGCTTTAAGCGTTTGAGTTCTTTTCCTTTTTTACCAAAGAAATTATACAGCGCGTCGGCCGGATTGAATATCGAACCCAGCACATTTCCAAAAGCACCCGGTGCATATTCTCCGGCTTCGTAACCTTGCGCCAACCCCGAAATGCTGTAACGGTAGTTGCTTGGTGACGGAATTAGTTTCGAATCGACTTCGAGATAACCCGTTAGATAATAAGGTTGGATGATGATTTCTTCGAGCGCGATCGCTTTTTCAGTCATTTGGATTTTGGTCGTTTTGTTTTTAATCCAGTCATTCGTGACACGGATTTTCAACGATTGAAACCCAATATAGGACAACAGTAAAGTATCGCTTACACTGACGTTGAGTTCAAAATAGCCTTTCTCATTCGTCACCGCACCAATCACTTTATTCAAATTGATGATGTTCACATTCGGAATCGGGAGGTTCGTATTGTCGTTGATGATTGTTCCGGAAACCCTTGAATCTTCGGCCGTTATTTGTGCAAAAGCGGTATGTGAAAACCATAAAAAAACGAAGACTACAAGATATCGCATAGGGAGTTTTAAAAGTTTAAAAGTAATAAAACACTAGTGATATTTTGTAGTCTTCGCTATAATTATAAGAAAATTAACAAATGAATGTTAGCTTTTTCTTGGTCTTCTTTCTCTTGGTGCATCGGAGGAACCTTCAGAACGTCTTGGTGCTCTGTCTGAAGTACCTTCTGATCTTCTTGGTGCGCGTTCTGATGAAAATCCACCTTCACGTCTTGGTGCTGATGAACTTCTGGTTTCGCTTCGTCCGCCAAATCCGCCTTCGCGTGGTGCTCTGTCTGAAAAACCACCTTCCTTTCTTGGTCCGAATCCACCGCTTCTTGGTGCTGCACTTCTGTCGCTTCTGAATCCGCCACCAGCAGCACTTCTTCCGCCGCCAAAGCTTTTTCGTTCTCCACCAAAACCGCCGCCTGAGCTTCTTCCGTTGTGATCGCGTCTTCCGCCACCGTCATTTTTAGAAATCTCTACGTTGATGCGTCTTCCTTCTAAAGTTACGTTGTTTAAGGCTTCCATTACTTTATCTGTGAATTCAGGATCAGTGTTGAAAAAAGAGAAACCTTCCTTAACATCCACCTTGTAAACATCATCACGGCCTAAATCGAGCGTTTCTTTTAGGTAGTCTTTTAGCGTCATCCAGTCGAAATTGTCTCGCGAACCGATATTCACGAAGTAACGCACTGCGCCACCGTTGCTTTCTCGTGGTTCACGGTCTTCGCGGCCTTCACGGCGATCGCTACCAGAATTTTGAGAAGACAAATCACGTGTTTTCTTATAGTAATTGATGAAACGGTTGAATTCTACCGACACCATTTTCTTGATCAGTTCTTCTTTCGATAAATCTTCAAGAACGTTGTTGATCGCTGGAAGATAGTTGTCGATTTCATGATCAACTTCCGTATCCTTGATTTTTGTCGCTAAGTGCAACAATTGGATTTCGCAAATTTCAATGCCTGATGGGATTGTTTTTTCTTCGAATTTTTGCTTGATGATTCTTTCGATGGATGAAATCTTACGCAATTCGCTTTTGGTCACGATTACGATTGAAGTTCCTAATTTTCCAGCACGACCGGTACGGCCTGAACGGTGGTTGTAGGTTTCGATTTCATCAGGCAACTGATAATTGACAACGTGCGTGATATTGTCAACGTCGATGCCACGTGCGGCAACATCGGTCGCAACAAGCATTTGGATTTGTCTTCCACGGAACGATTTCATTACCGAGTCACGTTGTGCTTGGGATAAATCACCATGCAAAGCTGCGGCGCTGTAACCATCTTCAATTAATTTTTCGGCAACGGCCTGTGTGTCTCTTTTGGTTCTGCAAAATACGACAGAGAAAATGTCCGGATTCGCATCAGCCAGTCTTTTCAACGCTTCGTAACGGTCTCTTGCATTGACCAAATAGAACTCATGCGAAACGGTTGCTGAACCGGAGTTCTTAGCACCGACAGTAATTTCCTGTGGGTTTTCCATGAATTTTTTCGCGATACGCGCTACTTCAGCAGGCATGGTCGCTGAGAAAAGCCAAGTGCTTTTTTCTTCTGGTGTGTCGGATAAGATCGAAACGATGTCTTCATAGAAACCCATGTTGAGCATTTCATCTGCCTCATCTAAAATACAATAATCAATGGCTTTGATATTGACCAAACCTCGGTTGATCATATCTTGCATTCTGCCTGGAGTTGCGACGATGATTTGTGCGCCTCTTTTGATTTCTCTTGCTTGTTCTGTAATGCTCGCGCCTCCGTAGATGGCTACGACATTAATACCTTTTTCGTACTTCGAATAGAGTTTGATCTCATTCGTAATCTGTAAGCAAAGCTCACGTGTTGGGGATAAAATTAACGCTTGCGTATTTCTGTTGTTGGCGTCAATTTTCTGGATCAGCGGGAAACCAAATGCAGCGGTTTTCCCAGTTCCTGTTTGGGCTAACGCTACTAAATCTGTGTCTTGTTCCAATAGCATTGGAATCGCTTTCTCCTGTACTTCGGTCGGATTCTCAAATCCTAGATCGATAATCGCACGTTGTAGCGACTCACTCAATCCTAATTGTTCAAATTTGTTCATTCTTTATTTTTAAATTCGGTGCAAAAATAGGGCGAATAAACGAGATAATCTAACGTAAAACTGAGATTTAATCTTTTATTAGTGTTTGAAAATCAATGAGATAGAAATTGTTGTGCGTTGTGGGTTGTGGGTTGTCTGTAAAACAGCGTCGTACTTTGGGTTGGCATTTGATAAATGTGCGTTTAAAAAGTAGCCAAATACTTCATTATGTTGTGATTGATTCTAAAAATGCAATCAAGGCTTGTGTGGCTTTTCCGCGGTGGCTGACTTGTCCTTTTTGTTCGAGAGAAAATTGTGCAAAAGTTTCCGAAAATCCGTTGGGTTGAAAGATTGGGTCGTAACCGAAACCTTGTGTTCCGATTTTTTCTGAAGTGATTATTCCTTCGACAATTCCAGTGAAAAGATTTTGCTTTCCTTCGAAATTTAAAGCAATGACGGTTTTAAATTGTGCTTTTCTGTTGTTTTGGTTTTGAAGTTTTGCGAGCAGTAAACTCATATTATCATCGGCATTTCTTTGGGAGCCTGCATACCGTGCGGAATACACACCAGGTTCGCCATTTAGTGCTTGAACTTCTAAACCGGTATCATCTGCAAAGCAATCGTAACCGTATTTTTGGGTGATGTAATTTGCTTTTTGAATCGCATTGCCTTCAATGGTGTCTGCGGTTTCAGGAATATCGTCGAGACATCCGATACTTTCGAGTGAAATAATTTGAATCGAATTAGGAAGTAGCGCTTGGACTTCTTTAATTTTATTGACATTGTTTGTGGCGAAAACGATTTGCATAGCTTTAATTCTTGGAATAGCATTACTTAAAAGATGCCGAAAGATATTGATTTCATAACAAAGCGCAATAACAAAAAGTTCGACGTTAATTATAAGTTAAAGCAAGAAAATTAACATCCGCGAAAAAAATTTTCACTTAAATTTGAGTGTAGGTTTCGATTAATTACTTGAAAACAATCGGGCACAAGTGGCACGGTAAATTCAAAAGTTAGCAGTACAATAATTCCATAAATGAAACGTATGGGCTGATAATGATAAATCAAAACTTACATAAAGATTGGGAGCTAGTTCTAGCTCCCTTTTTTTGTGCTTAATTTTTTGCTTTAAATTTGGTGATTGTATTTTGTCGCGGAATATAAATAATCGAACATTTGTTAAAAGTAATACAGTTATTGATATTCCTTGTATATTGGTTTCAAATTTGAAAGTGTTTATGAAACAGCTCTACGGTAAATTTAGCCTCATTTTATCCTTGCTTTTTTTTAATTTCGGTTATGCGCAGTATACCTTCAGAGAGCCTACTCCTGCTGCGATTTCATTACATCCTTACACGACGATTGCAGATGTCGGACAGCAACAGTTCAACATCAGTTTCATTCAGACGAATTATTCGAAACTTCGCTCTTGGAAATTGAAAACAGAAAATGACGATTTAGGTTTTACGGACCATCATTTTTGGGCGAAGCTGGAATTGGTCAACAACACGCCCGGAAGTTTACACTACTATCTTGAAACTGCCCGCCCCATTACCGATCTTGTCGAAATGTACACCGTTGATATTGCCGGAAAAGTCAGGAAGTCGGTCAGTGGCGACGTAATTAAATTTGACGAACGGACTTTTCAAGACCGCAGGACCGTATTTAAAATTGACCTAGCACCGTATGAAAGATTAACGTACTTTTTTCATCTCAAAAGCGACGGCGAAGTGATCAAGATGCCGATGATGATCCGGTCTTCGGAAAGTTTCATCAAAATGGCTTCGAAGGAACAATTGGTTTTTGGAATATTTTACGGAATTCTGACTACTGCAGCGATCCTTTACCTATTCTTTTTCTTCGGTCTTAAAGAAAAAACGTTCCTTTATTATAGCTTATATGTTGTGTTCATCGGTCTGATGCAGTTTGCTCTCGATGGTTATTTTTACCAATTCGTGACGCCTAACAGCGGTTGGTTTTCACAGCACGCAGTTTTGTTATTCGCGATGATAGCAGGAATTCTATTGGGCAAATACAGCGAAGTGTTTTTGAAAATTAAAGAGCACAACCGACTCCTATACACGCTTTTTAATGTGTTGTATATCTTGGCTACGATTGTGATTCTGACGATCATTTTTGTCCCGCCGCTTTTTGCGGTTTGTTACCCTTTAGCGAATGTACTCGGGCTACTGATCCTGATTTTAATCATCGCATCGGTGATTTATTTGTATGTGCACCGGAAGCCTATGGATGCTTTTTTTAGCATCGGTATTTTGTTTCTGATTTTGGGTTTCGGAATTTTTATATTGAACAATTTCGGACAGGTTCCGAATTCGTTTTTCACGCAGAACAGTTCAAAGTTTGGTACCGGTTTGGAAATTATTTTCTTATCGCTGTCGATGGGGAATTTGATTCGGGAACTTAAAAACGAAAAAGAAGAGCTCAACCATTTGGCGCTGATTCGTCTTGGTGAAATGAATGATATGAAATCCTACTTTTTATCGAATAT
>JANPJB010000071.1:0-28009 GCA_031425295.1 Flavobacterium sp.
AATCCGAAGCGCACCAAAAACAAGTTTAATTGTATTAAAAAACGCAGCACAAAACCCGGAAGTTGCAGTAGGATTTTCTTCTTCAGCGATAGGTTTTCTAAATTGATTTTTTGATAGTACTTTTTAAAAGTCTCGTGATCATCAATCAACTTCATGCGGATCGCAAAGGAGAAAATATTCAAATCTAAAAAGGCTTTGAGTTTTGGATTTGTTTTTTCGATGACTTCGAATTTCTTGAAATCCATTTTGGTGTTCAAATATTCTTTGCGCTTCGAAAGGCTATTCGGATCGTAGACATACCGTGCCAGAATTTCCCACGAAAACACGACGGGATGCACCAAGCCTATGCGGATCCACAAATCGGTGTCCTGACCGCTTTTCATATTCGGGTCAAAATCGCCGATTTCTTCAAAAATACTTTTGTGAAAAATGGCGCAAGACGTGCAGATCGCAGTCATTTTATTACTGCCGTCAAAATAATTGACAATTTCATAAGCGCCTTTTTTGGGAATCGAATATTGCGCCTGAAAAACTTTCTTGGGCGTTTCAACTTCAATCGCGGCAGAAAATATTTTGTAGGTAGGATTTTGTTGAATGAGCGCGTATAATGTACTCAGGAAATTCGGATACCAATAGTCATCAGCATCTAAAAAGGTGATGTATTGTGCCGTCGCGAGCTTAATTCCAAGATTTCTGGCTGTTGAAACCCCGCCATTTTCTTTCGAGTAATACCGGATTCGGGAATCGCTGAACGTTTTGATTTTAGCCTCACTGTGATCCGTCGATCCATCATTGACAAGGATCAGTTCAAAATCCGTAAAACTTTGCTGAAGCACACTGTTTAAAGTGTTTTCAATAAAATTCTCTTTGTTATAAACCGGAATGATAACGGAAAACTGAGGCATTTAGGAATATTTTAAAGCACAAAAATAACCTAATTTATAGAAGTCAAACAGCAATAATGATGGTTTGCTTGAAATTATATTTTTTTTCAATGAAGGTTCGAAAAAATGAAATAGTAATACGACTTGACGATCGACTTTGTAAGATATCAAAGTATTTCGCCACCGACTCAGTATCGTATCTTTAGGTTCCATGATTTTTTTCCCGATTAATGCGTGCAGATTATCGAGCGCTTCGAGATGTTTTTTCAAGAAAACGGTCGACGTTTCCATATTCAAATGGTAGACAGGATTGTCAATCTGTGTTATTCCTACATTATTTTTTCTGACCGTTGCAATGAAAACAAAATCTTCATAGCCATAATCACAAATGGTGTCGTTAAAAGGAAACTGCAACATTATTTTTTTAGGAATCAGAATGTTCGAGACTAAAGTCGATTCGTAGGGTTTCGTTTTTCTTTTTCTTACCGGAATCGCCTCCCGTTTGTGACCATAAACCCAGCGCAGCATTTTGTTGTTTTCGGGTAATTTTTGCTCGTATTCCAATCCGCCGTTGACGAGTATGATTTCATCATTCATAAAAGAAACATAGCGTTTGATAAAATCGGAATCTTTGGGCATCACATCAGCATCCAAAAATAGCAACCAGTCGTACTGTGCTTGCTGCGCCAATAAATTTCTTATTTTGCTTCTGCGGACATTTTCGGGCAATAATTCGTATTGCGTATGGTCGAGCTTGCGTATGGTTTGGTTTTCCTCGAGAAACAATGTCGACGCGTCGTCCAGACAAATGATTTCAAATGGAATCCCAATGCTGCTGATTTGTCGGTGAATTTCTGAAACTAAAGCAACAATATTATAGTTATATGTAGGTATTAAAATGGATAACATTATACGGTTCGCTGCACAACTTCAAAGACTTTGTTGTTTTCGCATTTCAAGGTTTTCGATGGATATTTCATCAGTAAAGCATAATCGTGTGTTGCCATGATGACGGTTTTCCCGTTCGAATTGATCTTGCGCAACACTTCCATAACTTCAACGCTCGTTTGTGGATCCAAATTTCCCGTTGGTTCATCGGCTAGTATCAGTTCGGGATCATTGAGTAATGCGCGTGCAATGGCAACGCGTTGCTGTTCTCCGCCTGATAATTGGTGTGGCATTTTATCGGCAATCGTTCCCAAATCGACTTTCTGCAGAACTTCTTCAATTTTCTGCTGCATTTCTTCTTCGACAGTCCAACCGGTAGCTTTCAAAACGAACAACATGTTTTTTCTGACGCTTCGATCCGACAGCAATTGGAAATCTTGAAATACGATGCCTAATTTTCTTCTGAGGTAGGGGATTTTATCGTCCTTCAAAGTAGCAAGATCGAAATCAACAATGCTGCCTTGGCCTTCCGTTAGCGGCAAATCGGCGTATAAGGTGCGCATCAGACTGCTTTTTCCGGAACCTGTTTTTCCGATGATGTAGATGAATTCACCGTGATTGACTTCAAGATCAACATTTGAAAGAACGACTTTATGGCCTTGATAAATGGATGCGTTTCTTAAATACAAAACAGGTTGTGACATATTCATGTGGTTTGAGCGGTAAAAGTAGTAAGATAAGGTTGGTATTCAAAATATATTTTAGCGCTATTTATCACAAAAATCAGCTACTGTTAAAAAAGATGTTCATAATAAATACGGAAAGCGGTTCGTTATACCTTACATAAAGAAATACATTTGAACCCTAAACAATCTACAATGATACGCAAACAAATCCGGCTCTTTTTATGGTTATTTTTTATTGGATTGTGTCCAGTAATCGCTCAAAAATCAGCTATCTATACGCATCAAGCGAAGGACTTTGATCGTGCCGTGGGTTTGTATAAAGAAAGCCAGTACCAATCTGCCCAAATTTTATTCGAAAAAGTAAAAGCGGAATCCAAAAACATCGATGAGCAGTCTGATGCCGCCTATTATATCGCCAATAGCGCGATTCGACTGAACCAGCCCGGAGCCGATGAATTGATGGAAAATTTCGTACGGGATTATCCGACGAGCCCGAAGCAGAACCAGGCTTATGTTGAGGTGGCGCATTATTATTTCGATCAAGGCAAGTTTCCACAAGCTTTAGAGTGGTTTGACAAGGTTGATGAAAGTAATTTGACTTATGAAGAACTAGACAAATTCAATTTCCAGAAAGGCTACAGTTATTTCAGTGCTGGAAAGAAGAAAGAAGCGGCGCCGTATTTCAATAAGGTAATCAATTCGAAAGAATACGGTTCGCAAGCCAATTACTATATGGGTTTTATGGCGTATGAAGGCGACGATTATAAAAATGCGACGAAGTATTTCGAGGAAGTTTCAGGCGAAGAAAAATACCAAGAAAAGCTGTCTTATTTCAAGGCCGACATGGCATTTAAAGCTGGAGAATTCAAAAAAGCAATCGATCTCGCAACGAAAGCCTTGCCGAAATCGAACGCGCTCGAGAAATCAGAACTTAACAAGATTATCGGGGAAAGCCATTTCAATTTAAAAAAATACGACGAAGCAATTCCATTCCTCACGCAGTACAAAGGCAAAAAGGGCAGGTGGAACAACACCGATTTTTACCAATTGGGGTACGCCTATTATCAAAAGAAAGAGTACGAAAATGCGATTGCGCAGTTCAACAAAATTATCGGCGGAAACGATGCGGTAGCGCAAAATGCCTATTACCATTTGGGTGAAAGCTATTTCAAAACCGACAAGAAACAGCAGGCTTTGAATGCGTTTAAGAATGCTTCGGAGATGAATTTCGATTTGAAAATCCAGGAAGATGCGCACCTCAATTACGCAAAGCTCAGTTATGAAATCGGAAATTCTTACCAATCGGTGCCCGATGTGCTGTTTGCATTTGTCGAAAAATATCCGAATTCACCCGCAAAACCCGAAATCGAAACACTGCTGATCAATTCGTACATCACGACAAAAAACTACAAAGGCGCGCTCGATATATTGGAGAAAAATAAATCGACAAACCGCACAGCATACCAAAAAGTAACATTCTACCGCGGTTTAGAATTATACACCGACGGCAGTTATCAAGAGGCGTATGCGATGTTTAAGAAATCAATTGCGGAACCCAAAGACGCAAAATTTACGGCGCGTGCAACCTTCTGGAAAGGCGAAACGGATTACGTACTTGACAATTTTAGCGAAGCGCTACAAAATTTCAAAGCATTTGTAGCAATTCAAGAATCGAAAGCAACACCGGAAAGCAAAAACATTAATTACAATATCGCGTATGCGTTTTTTAAATTGAAAGAATACGATCAGGCGGGAAATTATTTTCAAACCCATATCGATGCGGTCAAAGACGACAAAGTCCGCCTCAACGACGCGTATTTAAGATTAGCAGATTGCCGTTTCGTCATGGCGAAATATTGGCCAGCAATGGATGCGTATAATAAGGTGGTTGAACTCAAAGGCGTCGATGCCGATTATGCGGCTTTTCAAAAAGCAATTAGCTACGGATTCGTTGCGAAAAATGACAAGAAAATAGAAGACTTGAATAAATTCATTTCGGCTTATCCAAAATCACAATACCGCGATGATGCGCTGTTTGAACTCGGAAACACGTATGTGACCGAAAAGAAAACCGATGCGGCGATCAAGACTTATGATCAATTGCTCAATGAATTCAAAAAAGGTTCGTATGCTTCGAAAGCCATTTTGCGACAAGGGTTGGTGTACTACAATGCTGAAAACGACAATCAAGCTTTGGTGAAATTCAAAAAACTCGCTGCCGAATATCCGAAAAGCCCGGAAGCTATTGAAGCTGTGGCAACAGCGCGTTTAATTTACGTTGATAACGGTAAAGTTGATGAATACGCAACTTGGGTAAAAACTTTAGACTTTGTAGCGGTAACCGATGCTGATCTAGACAACGATACCTATGAAGCCGCGGAAAAACAATACTTGCAGAATAATACAAAACAAGCGATCACGAATTTGAGCAGTTATGTGAAGAATTTCCCGAACGGAATTCACGCTTTGAAAGCTAATTTTTATCTCGCCCAATCTTATTTTGCGGACAGCGCCATCGATAAATCGATTCCAAATTATGAATATGTGGCCTCGAAATCCAGAAACGAATACACCGAACCTTCACTCGCGCGCTTGGCTGAAATTTATCTAAAGAAAGACGATGCTACAAAAACAACCGCAACGTTAAAGCGTTTGGAAGCGGAAGCCGATTTTCCGCAGAACGTAACTTTTGCCCAATCAAACCTAATGAAAACCTACTACGAGCAGAAGGATTATCCGAATGCAGTGGTGTATGCCGAGAAAGTACTAGGCAATCCAAAAATGGATGATAAAATCAAATCGGATGCGCAAATCATCATCGCGCGTTCTGCGATACAAACCAATGACGAAACCAAAGCACGTTCGGCTTATGCCAAATTATTGACGATAGCAAAAGGCGAATTGGCGGCAGAAGCCTTGTATTACGATGCGTATTTCAAAAATAAAGACAGCAAGTTCGAAGCGTCGAATGCGACTGTACAAAAACTTTCAAAAGACTATTCGGGCTACAAATATTTTGGTGCCAAAGGATTGGTCGTGATGGCGAAAAACTTCTATGGTTTGAAAGACAGTTTCCAGGCGACCTACATTTTAGACAGCGTCATCAAAAACTTTAAAACGTTCCCGGATGTTGTTGAAGAAGCAAAAACGGAACTCGATGCTATTAAAGCCAAAGAATCACAAACGAACGCATCAATCCAGAATTAGAAAAAACAGTTGCTGCGCTACTGAGCCGCTGAGTGCCTGACCAAAACTCAGAGACTCAGAAACTCAGAAACGCACCCACTCAAAACAAAAACTATGAAAATCAAATTTCAATATATCTTACTAGCCATCTTCGCAACCTTCCAACTCTCCGCACAAAAGAAAGACGAGAATATCGGAACCGAAGTCGTGAATGTTGTGAAGCCGTATACGCCGACAATTTCCGATGCATTCAAAGTCAAAGAAACACCAGCGCTTGAAGACGAGGACAATACTAAAAAAGAGCCGATCAAATATTCGATTTTTTCTTTTCCCGTAGCCTCCACATTTGCGCCATCGAAAGGCAGGGCTGCCAATGTCGATAAGACTGCGGAAGAGCGCATCTACAAAAATTACGTTACGGGCGGCATCGGAAGTTACCTCGATATGTTCGGCGAATTGTATGTCACGGAAAATATAGGCGACAACGATTACGTAGCCGGATCATTAAAGCATTTGTCTGCGCTGACGAACGTTAAAGGCTTGGAAGTCGACAGTAAATTTCTAAACACTTCACTCGATCTAACCTACGGCAGCCGACGTAAAGCCTGGTCGTGGAATGCCGATTTGGGTTATCAGGTTCAGAAGTATTTTTGGTACGGATTGCCAGAGAATTTCGGTGCTGGACTGACGAACGATGACCGCGAAACCATTATAGAGGATATCAATAAAGTGCAGACTTACCATGATTTTTCTGCCGGTGGAAAAATAAAATTCAACGAAAGTATTTTCAGCGACATGGACGTCAAATACAATGCGTTTTGGGATGCTTTCGGTTCGAAGGAAAATCGCTTTTATGTGAAACCGAAATTGGTGTTTGATTTCCTATCAAAAAGAGTGACAACTGAAATCGTTGCAGATTATGTAGGCGGTTCGTTCTCGAAAGATTACAGCGGAACGACTGCGCTCCAATATGGCGTAACAAAATTGGGCGTTGCTCCGAGTTTCGGTATGAAAAAAGACAATTGGTCGTTTAATATCGGCGCCGGATTCTATTATGCGATCGATAATGAAAACAGCGACAGCGAGTTGTTCTTCTATCCAAAAGCGAATGCGACGTTGAAAGTTGTCGGCGATCTGATGCAGTTTTATTTGGGCATCGATGGCGATTTAGAGCAAAATTCTTATCGCGAATTCACGAATCAAAACCCTTATGTTTCCCCAACTTTAATCGTAGCGCCGACCGATAAACAGTATGATGTGTACGCCGGTCTGAAAGGGAAATTATCGAATTATATAAGTTACAATGTGCGCGGTTCGTTGACGAATGAAAAAAACAAAGCGCTTTTCATCGCGAACAATTACAGCGAAGCTTTGGGACAGAAAAGATACCAATATGGAAATTCCTTCGGTGTGACGTATGATCTCGTGCGCACCACCAGATTGTTTGGCGAGTTGAAAGCCGATTTCTCCAAAAATGTGACTTTTGGCATCAACGGAACATTTAGCCAATATTCAATGGAAGAGCAAAAAGAAGCCTGGAATTTACCTCAAATTGAAGTCGGCGCAAACCTCGAAGTCGCAATCACTGAGAAATGGTATGCCGGCGCGAATGTGTTCTTTGTAGGCGATCGAAAAGATTATCAAACCAATTTCGACATTATGCCAATAGTACCTACTGATGATACCAAAACCGTCAAAAGTTATTTCGATGCGAATGCGCATTTAGGTTATAAATATACCGATCGTTTTACCGCTTTTTTGAGATTCAATAATATTGCAAATCAGAATTATGAGCGATGGCTCAACTTCCCGGTACAATCATTTCAGGTGATGTTGGGTGCGAATTATAAGTTTGATTTTTAGGATTAACCGCAAAGTGCGCCAATTTTAACGCATTGAGCGCAATGAAAAGATATCAATAAAACTTATCGAACTTAGCGTAAACCTTTGCGACCCTTGCGGTGAAAAAAAATGACTCTAAAACAAAAAATACACGCCCAATATTCACAATTGCTTCAAGACAAAATCGATGTCTTTCGCGATATGATTGCTGCGTTGACTGAAGATTCCAAAAACGATGCGAAAGGCTCCGCGGGTGATAAGCACGAAACGGCGTTGTCGATGATGCATATCGAACAAGAAAAACTCAATCGGAAGTTGCAAGAATTTTTAGCACAAAAGGCGATACTCGATAAAATTGACATCAACCAAAAACTTCAAAAAATTGGTTTGGGCAGTTTGGTCAAAGCCAAGGGCATGTGGTTGTTTGTGGCGACTGCTTTACCAAAAATCACGATCGAGAACAAGACAATTATTGCCGTGTCACCGCAATCGCCACTTGGCAGTAATTTGCTTGGAAAGGAAGTCGGTTTTAGTTTTGAGATTCTGGCTTCGACGTATTGCGTTGAAAGTATCGACTGATATTTTTCGACTTGTTCATGAATGCTTTTTCAACCTAACGCCAGTGCATCAATAGTTTCATAGCGGCTTGTAGCGGTGTTGATTTTGTATTTTTATACAGCAGATCGCCTGTAAAATAAGTGATGAGGGATGCAAAAATGGGAACATGGAGCTTAATGTACTCATGGTCTTGAAGTTTCGCGGTATAAAATTTTATCTTTTTTATAGGGAATTCCTTCAACTTGGTACAAATCGAGTATCGTTTGAAAGAAAAAATCCATGTCGATTTTACTGGTCTTATTCCGCTCGAAACCTTTGATTACTTCCGGATTTTTCAACTTGAATTTATCGGAATACCAAATCAGCAATGCAGGGTTTTTCGACGCCTCGGCAGTTTGTGCGTGAAGCCAAAGATTGTGCTCGCCTAGGAGTTCACCATGATCTGAAAGGTAAATGACCAACGTATTCGCATTTTTTTGCTGCACTTGTTTGATCGTTTCATTGATGAAATAATCCAAATACACGATCGTATTGTCGTAAGAATTGAACATTTCCTGATCGGTATTGGAAGGGATGTGTTTGCTTTTGATTACGGGTTTGAATGCCCGAAAAGATGCCGGATATCGGGTTTCATACCACCAATGGCTTCCCATCATATGCAGCGTTGTGAATTGATTTTTATTTGTATTAAACACCGATTTGAAAATCGGAAGCAGTTTCGCATCGTAATCTTTTTTGAAATTTAATTCAGAATGCAACGGATCAATGATCGTGTGGAATTTCGATTGCTCGATAAAGATCTCATAGCTTTTTTCGGGCGTTTGATTGCCAATCCAATTCGTTTCAATATGCGCGTGATTCAACACATCAATTAAAGAATATTTAGCCGCGCTGTAATCGTCACTCAGCGAAGCATCGGTCAGAATTTGAGGAACACTTTTCGCCGTATACGTATTGGGCGTGTAAACATTCGGAAAACTAATCAAGTTTGTTTTTTGCGCCAATAGAGGATTGGTCATTCTCGAATAGCCATTAAGTTGCATGTGATCGGCTCTGACGCTTTCACCAAGAATAAAAACAATGCTGAGGCTGTCGTTAGCGGTTTTTAAAGGTTCGGTAATCGACAGTAAGAGGAGTTTGTTTTGTTTGAAATAATCTTCTGTCGAAGCAATAATATTGAACGGAAGTCGCCTATTGAATGCGCCGCCTTTGTAATGCTCAATGATGGGGTAGAGGAGCATTCCGAAGAGGGCAAGCAAGATTAACGGGGATTTGACAGGATTAACATCAACCCTTCGATAGTATCGCAAAATCACAATCACAATCAAAATGGTTACGATCAAATACAATGCAAACGGAATGCTGATCAAATCGAAAACTACATCAGGTTTCGTTTCCACTGCGGCTTGGATGATGCTTTGCGAAATTGTGATGTCTTGGAAATAAACCCAATAAGCAGCGCATGAAAACAGTAGGAAAGCGATAGGAAAAACGATGACAAAGAGGAGGCGATTGATGCTTAAAAAATAAAGAAATCCAAAAATTGAAAATTGCAGCATCAAAAAATGCGCAAAATAAAATAGATGATCTTTAAAATCATGCAGCGGTATGTGAACAAACGAAGCGAAAGTGATCCATATTCCAAATGCCAAATTCAAAAGCAAATGGAAGTAGAGTTGATGCTTATATTTTTTTATAACCTCCATTAAGTATTGGTGCGTATTTATTGATTAGAAAGAAACCCGGAACCAACAGCAGTACTTGTACGATCGCGTAGCCGAATTTTTCCCATTCCGTGAAATTAAAATCAGACCGGTGAAACACTTTCAATAAAATCAGCTTAATGAAAGTCATCGCGAACAATTGCAGCGCCAAGATCACGAGTGAAAATTTGCCTATAAACTGCAAGAATCTAAAAACCGGAAATGTTTTAAAGAAAAGTAGAAAACACAGACTTCCCGCCAATCCGTTGAGTATGTAAAAAAACTCGTTTCCGAAAATAGCCCGATACGTATCAATTTTTATATTGAAATTGTAGCTCATCAAATTAATCAAACCCGCGATGAGCATGATGATCATGGAATGCTGCTTTGACAGTTTGTTGATTTTATCGAAGAAATGATTACCAAAACCATAAAAAATCAGTGACACCAGCGCGATGTTGATGCTCCATGGCAGATTAATCGGTGTTAAATGCGAATACACCAAACCAAGCAACGGTAGCAGGATCAACAAGCTATAATATACTGTTGGATTTTTTATTTTTCTGAGCCAATAGAAGATCAGAAAGGTTGTAAATATTGCTGGTAGAAACCAAAGCGGAATCGCCCAATCCATATAATCCCTGCCGCCCTGTGCGTAAAAGACGCCTATGAAATTTTTGATTGGCGACAAATTTATCGCAGCGCTGTCACCATAATTTCTACCGATTAAAAACCAAAACAAAAAAAGGAGTAGACTCCAAAAAAAATACGGAATCATAATCGATCGAAAACGTGTTGTTATTTGGCCGGATAGCGACACTTTGGGATGGAAAAAACCCGCAATCATGATAAACAGCGGCATGTGAAAGCTATAGATGTAGTGCTCGTTGAAAGGAAAATTATGTCCGTACACCACCAAGAAAATCGTAAACCCTTTGACCTGATCAATCCAATCGAATCGTTCGCGCGTAATAGAATTGGTCTGCATGCTGTCATGCTTCATATTGGTTGGTATTTGATTTTTCTTAGTTGCTACAAATATAGAATTCTGTACTCAAAAATGCGGAAATCCAGTTTTAAAACAGTTTTTATTTACATATTTGTCGTAAATGATATATTATGATTTAAAATTATAACCAATAAACCCAATTACTTTTGTCAATAATAACTATATGTTCATATTTGCTTCTCAATAAATAATTAAAAAAAGAATTATGTGCGGAATTGTATGTGCTTTCGATCTCAAACAAAAATCAGAAACTTTAAGACCACAAGTCCTCGAAATGGCTAAAATCATTCGCCATCGCGGTCCGGATTGGAGTGGGATTTACAGCAATGACAAAGCGATTTTGGCACATGAGCGACTCGCAATCGTTGATCCGGCTTCGGGTAAGCAACCTTTATTTAGCGAAGACAAACAATTAATATTGGCTGCGAATGGTGAAATCTACAACCACCGCGATTTGCGCAAACAGTTCGAGGGTAAATATCATTTTCAAACCGAAAGCGATTGCGAAGTTATTCTCGCGTTATATCAACAGAAAGGCGTGCATTTTCTAGATGAGATGAACGGCATTTTCGGCTTTGCGATTTATGATGTAGCCAAAGACGAATATTTTATAGCACGTGACCACATGGGAATTATTCCACTTTATATCGGTTGGGACGAGCATGGTACTTTTTATGTCGCTTCGGAATTGAAAGCGCTTGAAGGTTATTGCACTAAAATACAGTTGTTTCCACCGGGACATTATATGTCGAGTAAAGACGGCGAATTTGTGCAGTGGTACAAACGCGAATGGACGGACTATGATGCCGTGAAAGACAACGAAACGAGTATCGAAGCGATAAAAGTCGCGCTTGAAGCCGCGGTGCACCGCCAACTGATGAGCGATGTTCCTTACGGCGTACTACTTTCAGGCGGATTGGATTCTTCGATCACTTCCGCGGTAGCCAAAAAATACGCCCAAAAACGAATTGAATCCGGCGACACGGTTGATGCTTGGTATCCGCAACTGCATTCTTTCGCGGTGGGTCTCGAAGGCTCACCAGATTTAGCAGCAGCACAAAAAGTTGCCGATCATTTGGGCACGATTCACCACGAAATAAAATTCACGATTCAAGAAGGTTTGGATGCCGTCCGCGACGTGATTTACAATATCGAAACCTATGATGTCACGACAATCCGGGCATCAACCCCAATGTATCTGATGGCGCGCGTGATCAAATCAATGGGTATCAAAATGGTGTTGTCGGGTGAAGGCTCCGACGAATTGTTTGGCGGTTATCTGTATTTCCATAAAGCGCCCAATGCACGCGAATTTCACGAAGAAACAGTACGTAAATTAAGCAAACTACATATGTATGATTGCCTGCGTGCCAATAAAAGTTTAGCTGCTTGGGGCATTGAAGGCAGGGTTCCTTTCCTCGATAAGGAATTCATGGACGTTGCGATGCGCATTAATCCACAAGACAAAATGATCAACGGCGAACGCATGGAAAAGTGGGTGCTACGCAAAGCGTTTGAGGATATGCTTCCGGCAAGTGTAGCATGGCGACAAAAAGAACAATTCAGTGATGGCGTTGGCTACAGCTGGATTGACACGCTCAAGGAAGTGGTCGCAAAAGAAGTTTCGGACGAGCAGTTGGCGAATGCGAAATACAAATTTCCAATTCAGACGCCGACATCAAAAGAAGAATATTATTATCGTTCGATTTTCCACGAACATTTCCCAAGTGATGCCGCGGCATTATCTGTTCCTCAAGAAGCCAGTGTAGCGTGCAGCACCAAAATCGCTTTAGAATGGGATGAAGCATTCAAAAACATGAATGATCCATCAGGCAGAGCAGTCGCAAGCGTGCATGATGACGCTTATGTAAAAGTTTAAAGTTGGTTTTTATAAATAATAGTTTAGTTATTTTTTTGAGGCGTTGATTTCGGTCAACGCTTTTTTTTTTAGTCACGAGTTTACGAATTTAAATATTTAAAATTCGTCAAATCGTATCTGATTTTTTATTTTATAGGTTAAAAAATCCATGTACATTAGCGTCCTCCGTATGATCCGCGTGCTAACATTCAATTACAATGAAAATCACACTTTCCTTCCAATTTTACGAACTTCCATTACAGCATCCATTTACGATTTCCAGATACACGGTAAACACTCAAAAAACAGTAATCGTCTGCATTTCTGACGGCATCGATTCGGGTTACGGCGAAGCTACAGTAAACCCTTACTATCACAGCACGCAGGAACGATTAACGGCTAGTTTGCTCAAAATAAAACCCATTGTCGATGCAAGTCATTTCATGCACCCAAGTGAACTTTGGCAGCAATTGTCCAAATTGGTTCCCGATGATTATTTTGCATTGTGTGCCGTTGATATTGCGTATTGGGATTTCTACGCGCGGAAGAATGGAAAAACACTACGGAGTTATTGGTCGAATGAAAATGCAAAAACACCATTAACTTCCTACACCATCGCCATCGATTCTTTGGAAGTCATGCAGCAGAAAATCATCGAGAAGCCTTGGCCAATCTACAAGATTAAATTAGGGATGCCCGACGATATCGAAATCTTAAAGCAATTGCGTGAAATTACTGATGCCGTATTCCGTATCGATGCCAATTGCGGTTGGACAGCAGATCAAGCCATTGAAAATTCTAAAATCCTAAAAGATTTGAATGTGGAATTTATCGAACAACCTTTAAAAGCCGAAGATATTGAAGGCATGAAACGCGTCAAAAAATGTTCTGTTTTGCCGGTCATAGCCGATGAAAGTTGCCAGCGTGAACAAGACGTTGAAAGCTGCAGTGCAATCTTCGATGGCATCAATATCAAATTGATGAAATGTGGCGGTATTACACCCGCACTTCGCATGATTGAAAGCGCCAAGGAAAAAGGATTATTATTGATGGCGGGCTGCATGACAGAATCAACCGTTGGAATTTCAGGATTGTG
The DNA here is from genome assembly GCA_031425295.1 of Flavobacterium sp. Lineage (GTDB taxonomy): Bacteria > Bacteroidota > Bacteroidia > Flavobacteriales > Flavobacteriaceae > Flavobacterium. The sequence goes on from JANPJB010000071.1 coordinate 13,711, forward strand.
CCAAATCGCCTCACTTTTAGATTATCTTGATGCCGATGGTGCGCTGCTTTTAAGCCGCGATATTGCTGATGGTGTTCACTTTAATTTTGGGGAAATCAGCTATCCGAAAACCAACGGGACAGGTGTCAAATTGCATCAAAAATAAATCAACAAAATGTTGATAACTTCCGATTTAAAAGAAGGGTTTCGACTATGATATCATTACTGTTTTTATATATTTGCGTGTTATACAAAAAATGTATTTTTAGACAAAATTTTTATGAGCGACGAAATCAAAAAGCACAATTATTCGGCAGATAGTATTCAGGCATTAGAAGGAATGGAGCACGTCAGAATGCGTCCATCGATGTACATTGGAGATGTGGGTGTAAGAGGGTTGCACCATTTGGTTTATGAAGTTGTAGATAACTCGATTGATGAGGCCATGGGTGGTCATTGCGACACGATTGGCGTTGCGATCAACGAAGACGGATCGGTGACAGTTGAAGACAACGGTCGTGGTATTCCCGTCGATATGCACAAAAAAGAAGGTGTTTCGGCGCTTGAGGTCGTCATGACTAAAATCGGTGCCGGTGGTAAATTTGATAAAGATTCTTATAAAGTTTCCGGAGGATTACACGGTGTCGGGGTTTCGGTCGTGAATGCGCTTTCGAGACACATGCGTTCCACCGTATTTAGAGACGGAAAAATATACGAGCAGGAATACGAAAGAGGTAAGTCTTTATTTCCTGTGAAGCAAATTGGTGAAACCACCAAAAGAGGAACGATGCAGACGTTCTATCCTGACGATACGATTTTTACACAGACTACGGAGTTTTCATATGACACCCTTTCGGCGCGTATGCGAGAATTGTCGTATTTGAATAAAGGCATCACGATTACTTTTACTGATAAGCGTGAAGTTGATAAAGACGGGAATTTCATTCAAGAAGTGTATCATTCCACAGAAGGATTGAAAGAATATATCCGGTATCTCGATGGCAACCGCGAGCCGATCATTGCGCACGTGATTTCAATGGATAACGAAAAAGGCGAAATCCCGGTGGAGGTCGCTTTGATCTACAATACAAGCTACACAGAAAATATCTTTTCATACGTAAACAATATTAATACGCACGAAGGTGGAACGCATTTGCAAGGTTTCAGAACCGGACTTACACGTTCGTTGAAGAAATACGCCGATGCCTCGGGCATGCTCGACAAATTGAAATTCGAAATTGCCGGTGATGATTTCCGTGAAGGATTAACCGCTATTATTTCCGTAAAGGTTGCCGAACCACAATTCGAAGGGCAGACCAAAACCAAATTGGGTAACCGTGAAGTAGTTTCTCCGGTGAGCCAAGCGGTCAGTGAAATGATCGAAAATTATCTTGAGGAAAATCCAAATGATGCGCGTATCATCGTTCAGAAAGTTATCCTTGCAGCTCAGGCACGTCACGCAGCGAAAAAAGCACGTGAAATGGTACAGCGCAAAACCGTTTTAGGCGGTGGTGGTTTGCCGGGTAAATTATCCGATTGTTCTGAGCAGGATCCCGCAAAATGTGAAGTATACCTTGTCGAGGGAGATTCCGCAGGTGGAACTGCCAAACAAGGGCGTGACCGAAATTTTCAGGCGATTTTACCTTTGCGTGGAAAAATCCTGAACGTCGAGAAAGCGATGCACCACAAAGTTTTCGAAAACGAAGAGATCCGAAACATATTCACCGCATTGGGTGTTACGATCGGAACTGCTGAAGACAGTAAGGCATTGAACCTAGAAAAGCTGCGTTACCATAAGGTAATTATTATGTGTGATGCCGATGTCGATGGTAGCCACATTTCTACCTTAATATTGACGTTCTTCTTCCGATTCATGAAAGAGCTCATCGAAGAAGGACACGTTTATATCGCAGCGCCACCTTTATATTTGGTTAAAAAAGGAAACAAAAAAGAATACGCTTGGAATGATGACCAACGCGATATAGCAAATGAAAGAATGGGCGGGAGCGCAGCCATTCAACGTTATAAAGGTTTGGGTGAAATGAATGCGGAGCAGTTGTGGGAAACGACCATGGATCCGAGTTATAGAACTTTGCGCCAAGTGAATATCGACAGTCTCGCGGAAGCGGATCGCATTTTCTCGATGTTGATGGGCGATGAGGTTCCGCCGCGTCGGGAATTTATTGAGAAGAATGCGGTGTATGCGAAGATTGATGCTTAAAATTATTATAAATTTTGAATTCTAAATTTTGAATTCAAGATTCAGACGATAATTCAAAATTCAAAATTTAAAATTCATAATTCAAAATAACAAAAAATGAAAGTTACCATAGTAGGAGCAGGCAACGTAGGAGCGACCTGTGCTGATGTTATCGCTTACAGAGGCATCGCGAGCGAAGTAGTAGTGCTCGATATCAAAGAAGGTTTTGCCGAAGGTAAGGCGATGGATATTTCGCAGTGTGCTACCAATACGGGATTCAATACGAAAGTTAGCGGGATCACGAATGATTATACAAAAACGGCAAACAGCGATGTGGTGGTGATCACGTCTGGAATTCCAAGAAAACCGGGCATGACGCGTGAAGAGCTTATCGGAATCAATGCCGGCATCGTAAAATCGGTCGTTGATAATGTGTTGCAGCATTCTCCAAATACCATTGTTGTTGTGGTTTCAAACCCAATGGATACAATGACTTATCTGGCGCTAAAAGCAACAGGTTTGCCGAAAAACAGAATCATTGGAATGGGTGGCGCTTTAGACAGTTCACGTTTCAAATACTATTTATCAAAAGCTTTAGACAAGCCGATTAACGATATTTCAGCTATGGTTATTGGCGGTCATGGTGATACAACTATGATTCCGTTGACGCGTTTGGCGGCTTATAACGGTATTCCAGTTTCTGAGTTTTTATCGCAGGAACAACTCGATAAAGTTGCAGCCGATACGATGGTTGGCGGAGCGACATTAACGGGTTTGTTAGGAACTTCAGCTTGGTATGCGCCGGGTGCTTCTGTAGCCTATTTGGTGGATAGCATTTTGAATGACCAAAAGAAAATGATTGCGTGTTCGGTCATGCTCGAAGGTGAGTACGGACAGAGCGATATTTGTATTGGCGTGCCTTGCATCATCGGCAAAAACGGTATCGAAAACATCGTTGATATCAAGCTTAATGATGCTGAAAAAGCTGCTTTTGCAAAGAGCGCGGATGCGGTCAGGAACATGAATGCCGATCTGAAATCGGTTTTAGCTTAAGATTTTATACATATTATAAAAGAGACTGCACGTTTGCAGTCTTTTTTTTGAGATTAATCGATAAATAAATTGGTTAATCTTATCGTAAATTATATATTTGCTCGGTTTAAAAAATGCGAGGACTGTCGTGTTTTTAATTTTTACAACAAATTTTAAAAATCCAACACAGTTTTAACAGATAAACAAGACATTACAAACAAAAATTAATTAATTATTAGTAATAATGCAGAATAGAGGACTCGTTAAATTTTTTGCAATTTTATTTGCATTGGTAAGCATTTACCAACTTTCTTTCACTTTCGTATCGCACAATGTTGAAAATGACGCTAAAGTTTTTGCGAAAGGCAATTCCGAAAAAGAATTAAAATATTTAGATTCTATTGGGAAAGAAAAAGTATTCAATCTTGGATTTACGGATTTCACTTATAATGAAGTGAAAGACAAAAAAATCAATAAAGGTCTTGACCTTGAAGGTGGAATCAATGTGCAATTACAAATTTCTGTAAAAGACATTATCAAAGGATTGTCGAACAATTCTAAAAATCCGGTATTCAACCAAGCATTGGCTAATACGACTCAGAATCGTCAAGGAAATGAGGATTACCTAGACGTATTTTTCAGAGAGTTTGAAAAAGCTTCAGGCGGCACGACCAAGTTGGCCTCTCCAGATATTTTCGCGAATAAAACTTTAGGCGACGAGGTTAATTTTAAAATGACCGATGATCAGACGAAAAAAGTAATCCGCAGAAAAGTAGATGAATCCATTGAATCTGCTTTTGAAGTACTTAGAAAACGTATTGATAAATTCGGTGTGACGCAACCTAACATCCAAAAAATCGGGCAGTCTGGAAGAATCCTTGTGGAACTTCCTGGTGCTAAAGATGTAGACCGTATTAAAAAATTATTGCAAAGTACAGCGCAATTAGAATTCTGGGAAACCTACAAAATCGATGAATTAGGTAATTTCTTAATGGCTGCAAACAATGCGTTGAAAGCCACCGAAAAGGAAGTAACACCTGCAGTTGAAACTAAAACGGCTGTAAACGATTCTATTAATAAATTATTAACCGACGATAAAGCGAAAGATTCTACTGCTGCTAAAAAAGGTCAGAATCCGTTGATCGACAAATTGGTGAGTCAAGGTGGCGGTGCCATTCTTGCAGTTGTTGATCCTAAAGATACATCAGCAATCAACGGATATTTAAAAAGACCAGACATAAAAGCTTTATTGCCAGCCGACAAGCGTTATGCGAAATTCGTTTGGGGAAAACCATCGGTAGATATCGATGAAAAAACTAAAAAATCAGTTACGACGGTTGGTTTGTATGCCTTAAAAGGAAACCGTGACAACCAAGCGTCGATGAGCGGTGGCGTAGTAACGGATGCCAAAGATTCCTTCGATCAGTTGGGAAAACCATCGGTAACCATGCAAATGAGCGGTGCCGGTGCCAAATCATGGGAAGAATTAACAGGAAAAGCATACAATACAAAAGGATACATCGCGATTGTTTTGGATGATGTCGTTTATTCTGCTCCTGGTGTTACCACGGGTGCCATTTCTGGCGGACGCTCTGAAATCTCAGGTGTATTTGATGTAACGGAAACCAAAGATTTAGCGAACGTATTAAGAGCTGGTAAATTACCTGCAGCTGCAGAAATCGTGCAATCCGAAGTGGTCGGACCATCATTAGGTCAGGAAGCTATTGATAACGGTACGACTTCAGCACTCGTAGGTCTATTAATCGTTGCCTTATGGATGCTCGTGTATTACGGAAAAGCCGGTTGGTTCGCCAACATCGCGTTAATTGTTAACTTATTGTTCTTGTTTGGGATTTTAGCTAGCTTAGGTGCTGTGTTGACATTGCCAGGTATCGCAGGTATTGTACTGACAATGGGTACCGCCGTCGATGCGAACATCATCATCTATGAAAGGGCAAAAGAAGAACTTCGATTAGGGAAAACCATCGAGGAAGCAATCAAAGCCTCATTCGGTTGGAAAGGTGCGATGCGTTCTATCGTTGATGCGAACGTAACCCACGTACTTACAGGTGCCGTATTATTGATTTTCGGTACAGGTCCGATTCAAGGTTTTGCTACTACCTTATTAATAGGTATCGCAACTTCATTGTTTACCTCAATCTTCATCACCAGAATCTTGTTAGATTGGAGCGTAAACAAAGGCAACAAATTGAACTTTGTAACAGGTTTCTCTAAAAACTTCTTTACGAATTTCCATTATGACTTCCTTAAAATTAAAAAGTATACGTATGCATTCTCATTAGTCGTTTGTATTGTAAGTGTGATTTCATTGTCGACCAACGGATTGAATTACGGTGTCGATTTTAAAGGTGGAAGAACCTTCCAAGTACATTTCGACAAGCCAGTTTCAGCGGAAGAAGTGCGATCAGAATTACTTAAAGTATTCGATGGTAGCGCTGAAGCCAAAATTTTTGGTAAAGACAACCAATTGAAAATCACTACAAAATATAAAGTAGACGAATCAGGAACAGAAGCCGATGCAGCAGTCAACAAAATTTTGTATGACAATTTGAAAAAGCACTTCAGTACCGATATGACGTACGAAAAGTTCGTCAACAGTTATGATGGTAAAAAATATGGAATCTTGCAAGCTTCTAAAGTCGGACCAACCGTGGCGGATGATATCAAGACCAATTCTTATTGGGCGGTACTCGGAGCAATGCTAATTGTGTGTCTTTACTTGGTCATCAGTTTCAGAAAATGGCAATACAGTCTCGGTGCCCTTGCCGCGGTTGCGCATGACGTGATCTTCGTACTCGGAGCGTATTCTTTATTGTGGAAGTACATGCCATTCGGAATGGAAATCGATCAGCACTTTATCGCAGCGATTCTTACGGTAATCGGTTATTCGATGAATGATACCGTAATCGTTTTCGACAGGGTTCGTGAATATTTGGGTGGAAAAGCCAAAGGTAACTTCAACGAGATTGTAAACAAATCGATCAACTCTACAATGTCAAGAACCATCAATACTTCATTGACGATGATCTTGGTATTATTGATTATGTTCATCTTCGGTGGTGAATCGATCCGTGGATTTATCTTCGCGATGTTGATTGGTATCGTAGTGGGAACTTATTCGTCATTGTTTATCGCAACACCAGTATTGGTCGACACGATTTCTGATGCGGAACACAAAAGAATCGAAGAAGCGCACAATCAAGACTAAGCTTCTCATGTAGTAATAGAAAAAGCCCGATCGTAATGTCGGGCTTTTTTATTTTGAGGTGCTAAGAAGAAATAATAATTTAATAATACTACTAAGCAAAAGGCGATTCCAGTTTTCGTAATTTTATAAAAACAAAATCTAAATGGAAGCAAATTGGATTCTAATCGCTATCGTAGCAATTGTAGCAATTTTCCTCGTTGTTTTTCTCATTAAGCGAAACTTGAAAGATGAAAAAGACTTTGAGGTATTTTTAAATGAAAATGAACTTCAAACCGATGAAGAAGAAGACGAAATAAACAATAATCGATAAGATTCGTTGATTTAAATTGCCGCGGACAATCATTTTCAAACGCAAAGGCTCGATTTTTGATGGTCGGGAGTTTGTTCTATTGTAATTTCTTTCCGTTAAAAAAAAGAGTTGCTAAGCCGTCAATTGCACATTTCGCCGAAGCGACTTAGCACTATTTCATTTCTATAGACATTAATAAGTGGTCTTCCAGCTGTGGCTATTAAACTTCAATTGGCTTGTCAGCTGTAAAAATAAAATACAAGCCTACAAGTACAAATGGAATGCTGAGCCATTGTCCCGTAGAGAAAAGGCCTAGATATTCTTCGATGCCACCTTGGCTTTCTTTAACATATTCAACACAGAAACGCACCGTCCAAAGCAATACCAAGAACAAACCGAATAAAAAGCCTTGACGCTCTCTTACGTCAGTTCTCCAATATAAGTAAAACAGGATTGCGAAAACAAACACATAACAAACCGATTCATATAACTGCGCCGGATGCCGCGCGGGTACTTCCTGCAGCAATGCGGAAAATTTCGGGTCATTGACAATGGCATGATACGCATCTTTAGCATTGGGAATCTGCGTTTTACTCATGGCGTCGCGTGGACTAAAATAATCACGCACGAATTTAATCCCGAACGCAGAATCTGTTGAAGTTCCTATGATTTCAGAGTTGAAGAAGTTGCCAATCCGCACAAAAATAGCACCGCTCGCCACTGGAATGACAACACGATCTAATACCCAAAGCATCGGTCTTTTCATGATATTTTTACTGAAGAAATACATTGCAACGATGATTGCTATTGCGGCACCATGGCTAGCCAATCCTTGAAAACCCGTAAATTCAAAAACAGGATCAAATCGGAAAGGCAGCAATATTTCTGAAAGATGGTTGCGGTAATATTCCCAATCGTAGAAGAATACGTGCCCGAGTCGCGCGCCCAATAACGTTGCTAATACGGTCCAAATAAACAAAGAATCGAGTTTTTCAAGTGGTTCGTGCTCACGGTCAAAAATACGCTTCGTGATATACCATCCCAAGCCGAAAGCAATAACAAACATTAAACTGTAATATCGGATAACAAAAAAACCAAGGTCGATGCCTTCAGTCGGATTCCATATAATCGATAATGCTGTATTCATTGCTGGGATTTTGTGATTTGTGGTAAAAATAAAGATTTAAAATAAAAATGCGCTTAAAAATAACCTAATCTTTGTGTTCATTTTTCGGTGGAACAGGATCGTAACCGGTTTTGCCCCAAGGATGGCACCGCAATATTCTTTTGATCGCAAGAAAATTGCCGTAAAAGATACCATGGCTCTGAATGGCTTCAATTGCATAGTGTGAACAAGTTGGTTCAAACCTACAACTCGAAGGTGTGAACGGAGAAATTGCCGTTTGGTAAAAGCGGATTAAGAGTATGAATGGATAGCGTAGGATTTTCGAAATCATATCTGGGCGTTTTAGGTTGTATGTTTTAAGTTGGAGGTTAACGCATGCGAACCTACAACTTATAGCCTACAACATTTTTATAGACTAAAAGTAGTCCCGTCTTTTCCGTCTTTCAACTGAATGCCCAAAGCAATCAACTGATCGCGGATCTGATCTGACATCGCGAAATCTTTATTGGCTCTGGCTTCATTGCGCATACTGATTAGCATGTGCACTACGCCTTCGAGTTTTTGTGTATTGCTTCCAGTTTCTTTTTCATTAAGAAGTCCCAATACATCAAACACAAAGACATTCATTGTCGCGGTGAAAATCTCTAAATCGCCCGCCGTGATCGTCGCTGTACCATCGTTCAAGACATTAATGAAACGTACGCCTTCAAACAACTGCGCAATCAAAATTGGACTATTAAAATCATCATTCATCGCATCATAGCACAACTGTTTCCACGGGGTAATGTCAATGGTCGATAGGTTTCCCGTATTAATTTCACCCAATAATCCCATCGCTTCCATCAACCGGTTGTAGCCTTTTTCAGCCGCAACAATCGCATCGTCAGAAAAGTCGAGTACACTTCTATAATGCGCCTGCAGCATGAAGAAACGCGCGACGCTGGGTGAAAACGCTTTGCTCAAAAACGGACTTTCCCCTGTCAGAATCTCGCGTGGCAAAATATTATTGCCTGTTGATTTCGACATTTTTTTGCCGTTTAACGTCAGCATATTCGCATGCATCCAATAATTGACCGGTGTTTTTCCGGTGCAGGCTTCGTTCTGTGCGATTTCACATTCGTGGTGCGGGAATTTGAGATCCATGCCACCGCCGTGAATGTCGAACTGGTTGCCGAGATATTTGGTGCTCATTGCGGTACATTCGAGATGCCAGCCCGGGAAACCATCACCCCAAGGTGACGGCCAACGCATGATATGCTGTGGTTCTGCTTTTTTCCAAAGTGCAAAATCCTGTGGGTTTTTCTTGTCGGATTGCCCGTCGGTATCGCGGGTATTGGCAAGCATTTCTTCGATATTTCTACCGCTTAGTTTTCCGTAATGATTCGTTTCATTGAATTTTACGACATCGAAATAAACCGAACCGTTCGATTCGTAGCCGATGCCACTGTCGATTATTTTCTGTACGATCTGAATCTGCTCGATGATGTGGCCTGTTGCTGTCGGTTCGATGCTCGGTGGCAGAAAATTGAACTCGCTGAGAATTTCGTGAAAATCGACGGTGTATTGCTGTACGACTTCCATCGGTTCTAGTTGTTCGAGTCTGGCTTTTTTGGCAATTTTATCTTCGCCTTCATCAACGTCGTCTACGATATGTCCGACATCAGTGATGTTGCGCACATAACGCACTTTGTAGCCTAGATGCAACAAATATCTGAAAATCACATCAAATGACATGAAGGTTCGGACGTTGCCCAAATGCACATTGCTATAAACTGTCGGACCGCAGACATACATGCCGATATTGCCGTCGTGGATGGGTTTGAAAAGTTCCTTCTCGCCAGAAAGCGAGTTGTATATTTTGATGGTTTGGTTTTTATAAAGTGGCATGATGTTGATTTGTGGATCCGGTTATTGGGTTATTTGAAAGTGCTGTCGTAACGCTAGTCCTAGCCCCGAGTGCAACGATATCCTTTTGTGCCGGCGTTCGGCGCAAAAGATTTAGTGAAAAGCGGGAATCAGCTCCTAAAAATAAACAATTTTTTTAAAACTTCGTATCGAGTTTAATGTATTCCAAAAACTCACGGCGTTTCAATTCTTCTTTAAACTGACCGCCATATTCTGCGGTAACGGTGCTGCTTTCGATGTCGCGGATACCTCGGGAATTTACGCATAAATGTTTGGCATCGATTACGCAAGCTACGTCTTCGGTGTCTAGTGCACGCTGTAATTCCTGCACAATCTGCATGGTCAGGCGTTCCTGAACCTGTGGTCTTTTGGCGAAATAGTCTACGATACGGTTCATTTTCGAAAGCCCGATTACTTTGCCGTTGGAGATGTAAGCGACATGCGCGCGTCCGACAATTGGCAATAAATGGTGTTCGCAGGTAGAGTAGAGCGTTATGTTTTTTTCGACAAGCATTTCGCCGTACTTGTAGTTGTTTTCAAAGGTCGACGTACTCGGTTTTTTGTTAGGATTAAGACCACCGAAAATTTCTTTGACAAACATTTTTGCGACCCGGTTTGGCGTGCCTTTGAGACTGTCATCTGTAAGATCCATTCCCAGAGTTTGCAGTATGCTTTGAACGTCTGCTTTTATCGAGGCAATTTTCTGCTCATCGGTGAGGTCAAAAGCATCTTTTCGAATAGGGTTGCTGGCTTTGGATGGGATATGATTGTCTCCAATTTCGTCTTGAAATTCGTCGTTATTTGTCATTAATGAGTGTAATTATAGTAGCGATTTTTTTGAAGGCTCAAAGATAAATAATAAAAACTAAACTATTTCAAAGGCTGTTAAATTTTAAACTTATTTAAGTTTTAGAATAAATAATTGCAAAATTTTTGTAAATTTCGCCTGCCAATAAAAAACCAATAATGAAAAAGATTTTACTTTGTTTTATACTCATTATCATGGGTATACCGCGATTATATTCACAAAACTTAGCCCTCAACGGTGACTTTTCAGCAGGAAATACGGACTTCATATCGGACTACGTAAATGCTGCTACAAATACAACTCCAGTAAGTCCGCTTTATGGCATTGTTACCGATCCGAGTGTGTGGGATGCAAGTTATCCTGCGTGCACGGATCATACCGGTTCTTCGGGGAATATGATGGTTTTGAACAGTGCCAATTTGAGCAATGCTGTATGGAAGCAAACCATTGCGGTGACGGCAGGAAAAAATTATGCTTTTAGTTATTGGGTTCACTCTTTACAAATTACGGATCCAGCTTCATTGAAAGTGGTGATTAATGGCGTTGCGATCGGTACATCAACGACAGCTCCGGCTACTGCGGTATGCGGCACTTGGTTGAAAGTTACGGTCACTTGGAATTCGGCGGCAAGTACTTCGGCAGTTGTCGAAATTCAGCATAATGTTACAAGTTTTGGGAATGCATTTGCAATTGACGATATTTCCTTTACAGCTTTACCGACCGCAACAATTGCAGGAACCAATACGGTCTGTTTGAACAGCGTTGGGAATTTGGTTGACTTTACTGGTGCAGACGGTATTGCACCGTATACGTTTATTTACAATATTAATGGCGGTGCGAACCAATCAATAAGTACCACCCTGGGAAATAGTATTTCAGTTCAGGTGGCTACGGATACGGCGGGCCCATTTAATTATAATTTGGTAAGCGTTTCTTACGGAACGGCTCCGGTGTTTATACAGAATCAGACGGGAACTGCGACGGTTACAGTCCTGCCTGCACCATCAGCAACGATTACAGGTAATGCTTATGTATGTTCGGGTGCTGCCGGAAACGTTACTTTTACCGGTACGCCTAATGCGACAGTGCATTACACGCTTAATAATGGCCCAGATCAGACGGTAGTTTTGGATGGTGCCGGAAATGCTACGGTGAATTCCGGACCAATAACAGCCAGTAATGTTTATGAGTTGGTCTCTGTGGAATCTAACGGAACGCCCAATTGCAGCCAGAATTTAACCGGTACGGCAACGTTAAGTGTACCGACGGCTACGATTTTTGCACCTACACCAATTATTAACCCTGGCGAATCCGGGGTGCTTACTTTTTATGGAACTCCCGGCGTAACGGTTAATTTTAATACACCGACAGGATTGGCAAGTGCTGTTATAGATGCTAATGGTGTCGGTCATTATAACATTCCTTACATCAATGCAACTACCACTTTTTCATTAGTAAGCGCCACGGTATTATCTTGTATAACGCCATTAATCGGAAGCGTTACGATTACCGTACGTTCGCTGTGCGACCCTGCGAGTGTTGCTGTTCCGCCACTTGCTGAAGTCGATATCGAAGCACCGCAACCCCTATGTAATCCTGGAGAATGCACCGAGTTAAAGGCAGAATATACTAAAATTGCAATTACCGATGACCAAAATGCTGCGACTTCAGACTATGAGGTATGTGGGATTCCTTATTTGCCACCTTTTGCCTTTACGGGAGGTACGCTGATTGCGGCTACTGGTGATGATAGCTGGTCGCCAATTGTAACGCTGCCTTTTACTTTTAATTTTTACGGCGTATGTTATAATAATGTGATAGTAGGTACAAATGGTGTGATCAGTTTTGATTTGGTTGGTCAAACGCCTTTGGGAGGCTGTCCATGGAATTATAATGCAACCATTCCCAATGCAGGTTTTCCGATTTTGAATGCGATTTATGGCGTTTATCAAGATACGGATATCAGAATTCCGCCTGTTGCGAATTATGCGATTCAAAATGTAAATTATTATATTTTGGATACCGGTGCTAACGCCGCTCCTAATAGGGTTTTTGTCGCTAACTTTAATGAATTGCCGCAGTATAGTTGTGGTACTGGTGTCGGGCTTCAAACGAGTCAAATTGTAATTCATGAAACCACTAATGTGATCGAGGTTTATGTAAAAAAAAGAACTTCATGCCCATGGAATTCAGGTAGTGGTTTAATAGGAATACAAAACCAAGCTGGTAATCAAGCTAAAACGCCACCCGGCAGAAATACGGGTTCTTGGGGTGCAACCACTGAGGCATGGCGGTTTTATCCTGTAGGTGTGCCTGCATCTCCGGCTCCGGGTACTACGGAACTGAGTTGGGAATTAAATGGAAGCCCTGTTCCTAACTCTACCGATGTTAATCCGTTAACGGTCTGTCCAACGGTTACAGGCACGTATAGTGCTGTTGTTTCCTATAAAACATGTTTCAATCAAATAGTAAAGGTTAAGAAAGATGTTGTTATCTCAGTGGCTACACCGCTGCCGGCAACTGATCCGGCACCTATTACGTTGTGTTCTTCAAGTTTGCCGCCTTACACTGTCGATATAAACCAAAATGCACTTATGTTGAGTACAATTCCAGCGGCGGACCAAGGCAATTATGGTATCAAATATTACGAGCGTTATGATGATGCAAAAAATGATGCCGCCAACGATATTACGAATTTAAGCACTTATCAAGTTTCGGTGGTTCCTAAAACGATTTATGTGCGTATTGAAGATTTGGTGACTACGGGCTGTTATAATGTCAGGTCATTTGTTATCGATGTCGTCTCGAGTCCGTCTGGAACTTTTTCGTATGCCGGAAGTCCATATTGCAGCAATGACACGACACCCAAACCACCCACATTATTTTCTTTGACATCGGGCGGAACTTTTTCGGCCAATTCACCGAATTTAACCATCGATCCTACTACAGGAGCAATCACAGCATCGACGAGCGCGACTGGAATTTATACGGTAAGTTATGATATACCGCTAACCACTTTATGTCCTGCTTTACACGTAGAGGCTGTTGTCGAAATCATCACCTGTAGTTGTAACGTTACTGCTTCTTCAACATTAGAAACACTTTGTGTGGGTACGGCATTGCCATCCATCACGTATACATCTTCTACCATTGCTACTTCAGGTTCATCGACCACCTTACCTGCAGGGGTAACCAGTAGTTTTTCTGGAAGTACTTTTACCATTTCAGGAACCCCAACTGTTCCAGGTTCTTACCCTATCACGGTTACTTTGTTATCTGGCACAACAGACACTTGTTCTGCTACGACAACGCTGGAAGTAAAAGCCCTACCTACGGCAACGATTTCTGGAACGACGACTATTTGTTCAGGCGACACTGCTACGATTACTTTTACGGGTACGCCCAATGCTACGGTTACTTATAAAATTGGCAGCAGTGGTGCCAACCAGCCGATTAACCTTGATGCAGCGGGAAATGCTTCGATTACGACATTGCCTTTGACAGCTGGCGTGACTTACAATTTGGTGAGCATTGCCTCAAACGGCACTGCAAATTGCACCCAAACGCTCACGGGATCAGCAACCATTACGATCAAAGCCTTACCAACGGCAACCATTTCGGGATCGACGACGATTTGCTCGGGCGATACCGCAACGTTAACTTTCACAGGTACCCCTAATGCTACGGTAACCTGCAGCGTGAGTACCGGTGGCAATCTAATAGTTCTTTTA
>JANPJB010000072.1:0-17231 GCA_031425295.1 Flavobacterium sp.
TGCGTTTGCAATCTGTGGAGCATCTCGGACAGGTTAAAAAAGCGTATCTTGAAACATCAGGTGAAGTCAGTATTTACTATTATGACGACAACGAAGTTCAATACGGACTGCCGATTGTGCCCGAACTTTTCCAAAATAAAAATAAATACATCGCCACTGCCGGGATGTATGCCTGCAGTTTTTGCGGTAACGTGGGTGAAAAACAAACCGGAAACGCAACCTGCCCGAGTTGTCAGAAATCGGAATGGGTTGCCGCCATTAAAACCATCCGAAAAGCCTAAGAAGCAAAAGAGTTTCTGAGCCGCTGCGCTTTTCCTGGTTTACGAAAACCCTAGCCCTGATAGGAGCATATATCCTTTTGTGCCGGTGTTCGGCGCAAAAGATATCGCGGATAGCAGGAAACAGCTTCAAATTAAAAAAAAACAAAATAACTCAGTAACTTAGCGACTCAGTAACTCAGCAACTCTAAAAATGAGAAAAGCCATATTTCCCGGTTCTTTTGACCCGATCACACTCGGACATTACGACATCATCAAAAGAAGCATTCCGCTTTTTGATGAGATTGTCGTGGCAATTGGAATCAACGCCGAAAAAAAATACATGTTCTCACTTGAAGAAAGAAAACGATTCCTCGAGGAAGCATTCGCTGATGAACCAAGCGTTTCGGTTGTTACTTACGAAGGTTTGACCATTGATTTGTGCAAAAAACTCAAAGCGAACTTCATACTGCGCGGCTTGCGAAATCCTGCCGACTTCGAATTCGAAAAAGCGATTGCACATACCAACAGAAGGCTTTCCAAAATCGAAACCGTGTTTTTGTTGACTGCGGCGAAAACGTCTTACATCAGCTCTAGTATTGTGCGTGACGTCATCAGAAACGGCGGGGAATATGAGATGCTGGTGCCGGATGCGGTGCGTGTGAAAAAATAAAGTTTAACACAGATTGCACGGATTAGCACAGATTAAATCTGTGTAAATCTGTGCAATCTGTGTTTATTTTTCATCTTCTTTCTTAATCACTTTGCGTGCGACTTCAATTTTAAATTTCTTTCCTTTCATTTTTTCATCGCGGATTAACTTCAGTAAATCTTTGACTTTAGTGGCTTTCACAGCGGCGAACGAAATAAAATCTTTGACTTCAATCAATCCCAAATCACCTTTTTCGAGTTTGCCTTTTTGCGAAAAGAAACCCACGATGTCGATTTTATTGAGCTTGTTTTTCTTGCCGCCACTAATATAAATCGTTTGGAATTCAGGCGCTTTCGGTAATTTTGAATTCGCATCGACATTCAAAACCTTCATGCCATAATCAATGTAGTCGAGTTTTTTCTCACTTTCATGCGTGATGACATAAGCTGTTCCGGAAGCCAACATACGCGCGGTTCTACCGTTTCGGTGTGTAAACTCATCTTCTTTTGATGGCAGGTGATAATGGATGACGTGTTTCATTTCCGGAATATCCAAACCCCGCGCGGCTAAGTCGGTCGTCACGAGATAGCTGACACTGCCGTTTCGGAATTGGATTAAAGCACGTTCGCGTTCGTCCTGATCCATACCGCCGTGGTAATAGGTTGCGTAAATTCCTTTTTCATTGAGCGTGTCACTGATGCGTTCGGCGGCATCGCGGTGGTTGCAGAAAATAAGCGCTGATTCTGATTTTAACGAACAAATCAAATGGAATAAGCTATTGATCTTATCTTTCTCTTTTGACACAACCAATTGGAGCGAAAGATTTGTTTTTTCTTCTTGGTCGGGAATGAAATCGAGAATTGTCGGCTGCACCACGCGTGTGTATTTCGGGATTTCAATATCGGAAGTCGCGGAAACCAAGATGCGTTTGTTCAGTTTTGTGAGTCGATTAATGATAAATGACATTTCTTCATGGAAACCCAACTGCAATGATTTATCAAATTCGTCAAGAACAAAGGTCAGAATTCCGTCGGTTTTGAATGTTCCGCGGTCGAGATGATCAGCGATTCTACCGGGCGTTCCTATCAAAACCGCTGGCGGATTGCTTAGGTTTTTGATTTCGGTATCAATGGAATGTCCGCCATAACAAACATTGACTTTATACTCCGTACCCATTTTTTTCCAGACCTGCTCGATTTGCAAACCCAATTCGCGCGAAGGCACTAGAATCAAGCATTGAATGCCTTTGACTTCAGGTTCCAAAATCTCAAACACCGGAAGCAAAAAAGCCAGAGTTTTTCCCGAACCTGTTGGAGAAAGCAATAAGATATTGTTGTCTCGCAACATCGTTTCCTGAGCAGCGACTTGCATTTCGTTGAGGCTTTCGATGCCTAAATTGCATAATATATTATTGGAATGATACTGTTTTTTCATGCGCCAAAGGTAAATCATTAACGGCACAGAACGGCAATAAAAAAACGCCTATTTCAGGAGTTTCTGCTCTTCATATTCGAATAACAATTTGATGTTTTCGTACGAATTGTGTAACGCTTCTTTGATTTGATCGGGATTCAGCCAAGCTACTTTCTCGATGCCTTCTTCTGCCTGTCCGATGGGAATTCCTTCATAATCGGACTGCATTTCGTACCACTGCGTAATTTTGAGTTTATAAATGCCGTTGCGCTTAAAGATGTGATACGTCTTTTGAAGTTTTTTGGTGATTGTCAATAGGTTTACGCCGGTTTCCTCTTCTACTTCGCGCATCGCCGTAAGTTTCATCTTCTCTTTCTTTTCCTTGCCGCCTTTGGGCAAATCCCATTTTCCATTTCTGAAAATAAACAATACTTCACCTTTGTTATTGTAGACCATACCACCGCCGGCTCTTTGAACAGGGATTTTTTCCTTCAATTTCTTGAACATGGCTCTTTCATCCGGATAATACAAATAACATTTTTTGATTTTGTTATTAAACATCTTAATCACAAGTTGCTTAATATCAATGCTTTCTAGCAAAAATATTTTAAAATCAGTCTCTTTAACAATTTGATTCGTTAAAAAAAAAGGTTTATCGTTTACAAAAACTTTATACATTTGTGTTTATGATTTTTAATAAAGACACCGCCGAAAAAACAGCCGAGTTGCTTTTGCAAATAAATGCAATTAAATTGAATCCGAAAAATCCTTTTACGTGGGCTTCGGGCTGGAAATCTCCGATTTATTGTGACAACCGACTCACACTGTCTTTTCCTGCAATAAGAAATTACATTCGCGAAGAATTTTCTAAAAATATCGAAAAGCAATTTGGAAAGCCCGATGTCATTGCGGGCGTAGCCACGGGCGCAATCGGAATTGGAATGCTCGTAGCAGAATACATGGGTTTGCCTTTCGTATATATCCGTCCGGAACCAAAAAAACACGGACGTCAGAACCAAGTTGAAGGTTTCCTGCAAAAAGGACAAAATGTCGTCGTGGTTGAGGATTTAATCAGCACCGGAAACAGCAGTTTGCAAGCGGTTCAAGCCCTCCGAGCTGCCGGTGCCAATGTAAAAGGCATGGTCGCGATCTTCACATACGGCTTTGAAATTGCCGAAGAAAACTTTAAAAATTCGAAAGTTGATTTATATACGCTAAGCAACTACCAACATCTGTTGAATTTAGCAGTCGCGAAACGATACATCACCGAAGAAGAACAAATCACTTTGAAAGATTGGAGCGTTGCACCTGATTCTTGGGGTATTGAAGTCTAGCTTCCACATTCACTTTAAAACACATAATAAGTATTCAATTATTGCGATTGAATAATAAACACTTTACAACAAATGAACTTAGAAAGCCCCAAAGTAAGCGTATCACAATCCGCACAACACCTATTCGATTCTTTAACGGATGTTAAAAATTTTGAAAAACTGATGCCCGAAAGCATTGCCAAATTTGAAGTGATCGGCGATGATGCTTTTCTTTTCGGTCTCAAAGGCATGCCTGAAATTAAATTGAAAATGAAAGAAAAAGTGGCACCGACTACCGTCGTGCTAGGCGCTGCAAGTGACAAGCTACCATTCACATTAACGGCAAAAATTGATACTGTTTCAGAGAACCAATCGGATGTTCAACTTTTCTTTGACGGTGAATTCAACGCGATGATGGCGATGATGATTAAAGGTCCGATTTCGAAATTTCTCGAAACCCTAGCAGAAAACATGCCCAAGTTATAATAATCCAACATATACCCCTATAAAAACTGCCTTCAATCGCATATTTGAAGGCATTTTTATTTTATGATCTTCAAATTTAGACCTATTTTAACATTTCATCGTTTTTTTCGGTTAATCAAAGAAAAATTTTGAATGCGTCAGGAAATATAATTAATCTTGTCAAGAAATATTTGATTAACAATTTGATAGCATTAAATTAATACTTCAAAATTGGACAAAGATAAACCCCAAATCTCTATGCCAAAAACAGACCAACAACTTAAAAGTAACGACTGCGGAATCAGCGCGATCAAAACTGTCTACAATATATTCGAGAAAAGTATTTCCCGCAATTATATTGAAGAAAACATTCCACTCGATCAGAAAGGCTCGCGACTCAGCGATTTAAAAAATTTCTTTGATACCAACGGTTTCGACGCCACTTTCAAACTTCTTGACGTCAATTACATCGAAGGTAATGAATCAAACATTAAAGACTTGTTTCCATTCATTCTACCGGTAAAACACAAAAACGGTTCCCGCTATATTGTCGTGAATGAACTTAAAGGAAAGAAATTCAAAGTATACGATCCGAGTAAAGGAACCGAGTATTTCCTGACATTACAAGAAATCAAAAACAGAGCGATCAGCAACAAAACCGATTGGGATTTTGCCGAAACCGAAGACAAAATCGTCTCGATCTGTTCCGATGATTTAAAAGAATACAAAATCAATCTCGATGAAGCGATTACGGAAAACGGTCATGCTACGGTTTTCAATAAATTAACCTACTTCAGATATCTCAAAGAAAGTTTTGGTTTCAAGGATTTTGAAGCCGAGAAAAACTTCCTAACCGACTTATTGAGAAATCAGGAAATTTCAAGCGTTCCCACTAATTTCAAAACCTTAGAACTCGAGAAAGGCAAAATCAAAAACAAAGCGCCTTTAATTCTGACGATCAAATCAAACGAAGAAAAAGAAGCGACGGTCTCGTATCCCGAAGAAACCAAAGGCAGTTTATATTGGCAGCTTTTCAAACAGTTGGGCGATTACAAACAACTTTGGTACATCTATATTTTTGCGGCTTTATTTTCTGCAACCACGGCGCAAATTGCAGTATTTACAAATCAGATTTTGATTGATAACGTATTGCCAACCTACAACTTGAATACACTGATCTTATTCGCGATCGGTTTGGGAATTTATAAAGTGTTCGATTTGTTTACAACTTTATACAAGAATTACGTTAGCATCCATTTGGGTAATGCGCTCGATCGATATTTCTTGTTTTCATTTGATGAGAAAATTAACAATTCTTCACTAGCATACATTCACTCGTATAAAAAAGGCGATTTGATGGAGCGTGTCAGTGATTCGATGAAACTCAAAACGTTCTTTATGAAATTCTTCACCGGAATTTTAGTCGATTTGAGCGTGTCGGTTTATTCGTTGATGATTCTTTTCTTCATTGATGCTAAGCTAACTTTGATCGTACTCGCAGTAATGATTCTGTTTGTATTTTGGTTTAAATTCATTACACCTTACCTCAAACAAAACGAAAGATTGCGTTACATTAGAAAGGCGGATTTCATTTCTAAAATGATGGAAAAAGTCGAAGGCATCCAAGTAATCAAAAGTTTCAAAATCGAACGGTTTCATTCGAACAAAATTTACTCGAGTATCAATGATTATTTGAGAATACAACTGCGAAACGGGCACATCGACATCATTAACAAAGTGGTTGTGGCATTGATTATCATTGCTTCCTCAGTATTGATTATGGTATTCTTGACGATGTCAGCGATCACCACTCAGATCATAACGTTAGGGCAGATCGTGACTTTCATTGCTTTGTCTTCTAAAATATTTTCTTCTTTGAAAGGCATACTTGATGACAACATGACGCTTCAGGAAAACGAAGTCATCCTAAAAAGATATTTGGATTTTGATGAAGACACGAAAGTCAAAGCCAACAAAGGAATTAAAGATTTTACGATTGATAAGATTGAATTTCAAGGCATTCATTATGGTTACATGCCGAACGAACACGTGTTGAAAGACATCAACTTAAAAATCAAAAAAGGGGAGAAAATCAAAATTGAAGGACAAAATGGATCTGGGAAATCTACCTTCAGCAAAATTCTAACGACGCTTTATCATCCGGATTCGGGTTCTGTGTTGATCAACAATCGGGATAAGAAATTCTACGATGAAGAGAAAATGCGCGAGAAAATCTTACTTGTAACCAATGAAGACATCTTGTTTAATGACACGATCTACAACAATATAGCATTGGGAAAAGATCTCGATTTAACTGAGATTCTCGACAAAGCCAAGGAAATCAATTTTTACGATTTCATCGCTTCAAAAGAAGACGGAATGGATTTTATCATCAATGAAAATGGTAAAAACCTTTCGACCGGGCAACGTAAAAAAATCTTACTATTGCGTGCGTTATTCGCCGTAACCGAAATCATCATCCTTGATGAAGTGCTTTCTGGAATGGACATCGAATCGCGCAACAAAGTAGAATCGTTGATCGATGGTGACGCTGATAAGACCTACATCATCATTTCGCATGAACCTATAAAAAATATTAACTTCACGAAAAAATACAAAATAACCAATGGAGAACTCTACCTATTACAACACGAGATCGATCAATTTTATTAAGATACTGAATAAGATTCTAGTAGCTTTTTTAATTGTTGTTGTAGTATTGATTTTTGCCTTGAGGTTAAACGATACCGTAAGTTTCAAGGAAGGTCAAATCTACTCTGACACGCCGCAATTAAAAATCAACGCACCGAACGAAGTCAAAGTTTTGAAAGTTGCCGTCAAAGAAGGGCAAGATGTCAAAAAAGGTGATACACTATTTGTACTCGAAAACAAAAAGACGCAATCGGATTATGACGTATTAAATACTGATTTGGAGTCTAAAACGCGTAAAATCGAGATCATCAAAAAACTGATTGCGAATACCGCTGACCGCAAAGCCTCATTGTCGCAGTTGCTGCGCATTCAATCGGGTATTTACAAAACCGACCGCAAGAAAACAGCACTCGAAATCGAAGCATTGAACAACAAATTGAATCTGTCTTCACAGCAAAGTTCAATTCTAACCGACAAGTTCAGAACCGATTCGATATTATTTGCTAAAGGCGCCATTTCGCGATACGAGATGACCGATACGAAAAATCGCAACATCGATGATAAGAAATCGCAAGTAGATGTAAAATCAACTTACGGCTCAAAAAATTACGATTTCGAAAACTTGTCGAACAATTACAAACGTTCGAAAAACGATTTGCGCCGCAACATCATTGAAGTCGATAACGAATTGCAAGCCTACCGCCAAGATTTGGTGGAACTGGAAACGCAGATTAAAGACGGAAAATACAACCTGACGTACATCACAGACGAATTGAAAAAAATGGTGATTTTGAGTACGATTGACGGTACGGTTTCGAACTTATTCAACTCCAAACAAAACATAGAAATCCTCGCTAAAGGCGATTTGCTAGCGATCATTGCGCCTGAAAAAGAAAAATTTTATGCAAAAGTAACTTTAGATGAAAAGGATTTGGCTTACATCAAAAACGGACAGGAGATCAATTTGAAACTCGATGCATACAATTATTATCGATACGGGGCTATCAAAGGGAAAATTTCTTATGTGTCGCCTTCGGATGTCGAAAAAACGTTCTATTGCCTTGCTGCGATTAAAAAATACAACCCGAATATCAATCTAAAAGCAGGTTATAAACTTAAAGGTGAGGTGATTATCGAGCGCATGCAATTGTATCAGTATATCATGAAAAAATTGTTCAACAAGATTGACAATAATGTGAATTAATTGATATGAAAAAGCAACTACTGATATTATTGTTCATCGTTTCGAATACTGTTCTCGGACAAGACATGATGACTTTTCAAAACTGTCTTGACCTCGCGTTGAAAAACAATCTTGAACTGAAATCTGCGATCAATGCCGAACTCATCGCCAAAACCCAATACCGTTCAAGCTACGGAAAATTGCTTCCTAATATTTATGGAACCGCAGAAAATAAGAATTCTTGGGGCCGCGATGTTGATCCGAATTCGAATCTTTTCGTGAACACCGATATCAAAAATTATGTAGGTTACATCAACGCTTCGTATAATCTTTTCGCGGGTTTCACAACCTTGAATACGATTAAATTTACGAAGCAGGAATATTTGATGAGCCAATCGAATGTTCAGAAAGTTGAAAACGAAATTACGATTCAACTTGCCGAAAGGTTCATCACGATTTTATACCTGCAGGAAATCATCGCTGCGAATGAGAAACAACTCGAGTCGAGCCAGAAGCAATTAGAAATGGTGCAACTCAAATTCGAATCAGGCTCGATTGCCGAAGGCGAAGTGTTTAAAATCAAATCGCAAAAAGCTTCCGAAGAACTCACGCTGATTACGAACCAAAACCATTTGACAGATAATTTGGTCGGTTTGAAGCAACTGATGAATCTGCCATACGAGAAGGAAATCATCCTGATAAAACCGATTTTACAGCTCGATACCACCGTCGATGTGGCGCAAAATCCTTACGATCTGATCAAGCAGGCAGTCGATCTACATCCGTCGTTTGCGATGAGTAAATTCCGTGAAAAAAAGGCAAGAGCTGCGCTGGCATTAGCACGAGCATCGCGTTATCCGGTATTGTCAATGCGAGCGCAATACGGAACGCAGTATACGAAAACTGATTATGAAGATGATGAGGAAGATTTGCTCGATTTTAAAGAGCAGATTAGTAATAATGAAGTCAATATTTTTAGGTTGAATTTGGTAATCCCGATTTTCAGTCAACTCGATAACCATTCGAAAATCAAAACTTCGAGAATATTGTACAAGCAATCGAAAATCGAAACGCAGATCAAGCAGAATGAACTTTCAAAAGAAGTCTTGAAAGCGATCACCGATACAAAATCTTCCTTGAAAAGAAGTGAAGCTTCGGCTAAAGCGTTTGAGTTTTCAGAAAAAAGTTATCAAGCTGACGCTTTGAAATTTGAGTTGGGGAAAATCAATACGAACGAACTTAATATTACCAAGTCGACTTATAACTACTCGCAAGCACAGTTGATTCAATCAAAGTATGAATTGCTGTACAACAACGCGTTAATTAAATTCTATCTAGGGGAAAAATTCTCGTTGTAATTCGTGATGGATATGCTGCGATAAAAATCGGCGCATTTTATTTTTAGTGTATATTTGACTTCACACCCGAACGTTAGCGAATTGAGGTAGTAAAACGACTTAAAGCACCGAAAATGAAATCCAAAATAATAGAAAAAGCCTATCTTATTTTTTTATTATTATTGCCATTTGTACATTTTTCTACTACGGTTGATCCGGTGTTGATTCCACGACAGCTTTATCTTTCCGTTTTTGTGGTGTTGCTGGCATTCGCTTGGCATTCGGAAAATGGCAATACGATTTACATACGTTTAAAAAACCCTTTATACATTGCTATTGGAAGCTATATTATCTTAGCGATTTTATCCACTTTTGGTCATTTTACTGCTGAAAGCTACTATGTTTTATCGAAACAGCTAGTCGTTTTTTCGTTTTTGATCGTTACGATGCACGCCCTTTATAATAAAAGCATAACGGTTGAACATTTAATCATCGGCTGCATAGGTATTGGAATTATAGCGCTAGTTGGCGCTTACTATCATTGGATTGAAAAAACCATCGACGGTAAAAAAATGCTGCTGAAAGCCGGACTTATCAAGAGCTTTTTCGCCAATAAAAATTTATTGGCATCCGTTCTTTTTTTGTGCTTTCCGTTTTTTTTAATGGGTTTGCGGCAGTCCAAAAAAATAAAAACCTTCGCTATTGCCGGAATGGTAAGCGCGTTACCGATTTTGATCCTACTCGGAACGCGGGCGGTTTTGCTAGCGTTTGCTGTTTTTGGGTTGGTTGCATTGTGCTTTCACTTGCACTTTAAATACGGGATTAAAAAAAGATTTGTCGCCATCAGTACCATTCTTTTATTCCTGCTCGGAATATTTGCGTATAAAAATTTTGTGGCGGTAAAGGCGCAACAAGTTGCAGGTTCTCAAAACGCCTACGCGCAATTTTTTTACAGAATTACAAGCAGTAAAACCTTGGATTCGAGGACAAAATTCTGGGACAATTCAATCGGAATGTCGAAAGAAAATCCGCTATTGGGCGTTGGCTTGGGCAATTGGCAGGTTTATTTCCCAAAGTATGGCTTGAAGCTCTTTAACGAATTCAGCATTGTCAACGGAAGCGAAACGCTGCAGCGTCCGCACAACGATTTCTTGAATTTGCTTTGTGAAAACGGAATTTTGGGCTTAATCGCGTACTGCTTTATTTTCGGAATCATTTTCTACCAATTATTTTTCCTGATCAAAAACGCAAAAAATGTTGATCGAAAATGGGATTATATTTTTGTGCTTGCCACGATTACGGGATATATCGCGATTTCCTTTTTCGATTTCCCGATGGAAAGAATTGAGCATCAAATCCTACTGATGATTTTATTCGCGATTGTAGTTTCTAGTTATTACAGTCAAGTAGAATCGCTGCCGGCATCAAAAATACAAATAGCGTTGATGAAATACGGACTCATTACCATCGCTTTTTATGCATTGATTGTGGCATGTTTCCGATTTAAAGGTGAAATCGAAATCGTAAAGATGTACATCGCAAAGGCGAAACAGCAATGGAGCGACGTTTTATTTCATGCGAATCGGGCTCAAAGCTGTTTTTACAAAATCGATCAGACCAGCATTCCGATCGATTTTTATAAAGGCATGGCAAGCTATAATTTGAATGAAATTGACGCGGCGGTAGGTTATTTTGAAAATGCGTACCAACAGGCACCGTATCAGATTCAGGTCATTAATAATTTGGCGGGCAGTTACGAGCGGCACGGCGACCGGCAGGCAGCAATCGATTTTTACGGCAAAGCTTTGCAGATTTCAAGCAACTTTGAAGAAGCGCGATTGAATCTCGCTGCGCTGTACTTTAATGAAAAGCAATTCGAAAAAGCGTTTGAAGAAATCGACAAAATTAACATCGAAAACAAAAACAAAAGATATTCAAAGTATTTGATTCCGATACTCGAAAGGAAAATCAATTTGTTTTTGATTAAAAATAATGATCCCATATTGAATGCCAAACTTGCAAAGGGGATTACGAATAGCGGTCATTTGTACAAAATTTATTGGGCAGCCAAACAAGAACACCTTACTTTCGAAGCGAAAATATTATCCTTAAAGTACAATGAAATCGGACGCTAGAAAATCATTTTCACTGCTTTGATATCAAAGTCTAAAGGAAAACCGCTTTCTGAGAGAATCTCTAATTGTCCGTTGCGATTGATCCCTGTAATCGTTCCGATAAAAACAGACTGATCCACTTTTTGAAAAGTCATCTGCACATCTTTTTTAAAAAGCAAATTGGTGTAATTTTCTTTCAAGGCCACAGCGTCCGTTTCCCAAGAATTCAGAATTGATTTTAAATTCGCGACGATCTCATGCAGCAAAGCTTCTTTGTCAAAATTGATATCGGTCTGTAAAGCAAGTGAAGAAGCTTGCGGCAGATTTTCAAATTGGGTTTGGTTGACATTAAGTCCGATACCCACTACCGAATCGATCGAATTGTCGCTTTTAAAACTGTTTTCAATCAAAATACCGCCAACCTTCTTTTCTGCTGACATTATGTCGTTAGGCCATTTGATGCTTAGTTTTGGAACTTTCAAGTTTTCCAAACTTCGAATGACCGCTAACGATACCACCATATTTAAATCAAAAACAGCGGAAGCATCGATAAGAAAACCTTTTACCAAGACGCTCATAATAAGGTTTTTACCGCTTTCGGAATGCCATGCTGCCCCCATTTGACCTCTGCCTTTTGTTTGATTTTCGGCAGTAACGACTGTGAAATTTTCCACTATTTCCCGACGGGTCCAATCCTTCAGGAAATCATTTGTAGAATCTATGGCATCGAGTTTGACTATTGGCATCGGCATTAATGGTAAGACAGAATTTAATCTTATGTTAAGGTTCAAAATTAATCACAAAAAATGATAACTTTGCAAACATATATAAAATAATAAATGGCGAAAAAGACAATTAATAATGATGTATTATTAGCTAATATAATCAAAGGAATTGAAGAAGTAAAAGGAAACGATATTGACATTTTAGATTTAAGAGAAATAGACAATTCCGCATGTGACTATTTCATTATCTGCAACGGAAATTCAAATACTCAGGTTAACGCAATTGTTAACTCCATTCAAAAAACAGTTTCAAAAGCAATCAAAGACAAACCATGGCACGTAGAAGGCGCTGATAACGCTGAGTGGGTACTGATGGATTATGTAAATATTGTCGTGCATGTATTTCAAAAACACATCCGTGAATACTATAATATTGAAAGCCTTTGGGGCGACGCCAAAATCACTACCATAGAAAATAAATACTAAACCAGAAAAAATGGCCAACGATAATAAACCCAATCCAAATAAACTCAAAATAAGTCCATGGATACTGTATGCTGGGGTTATTTTACTTTTCTTATTCATAAGCTTTGCAACAGGTGGTTCTAATTTTCAGGAACTGTCCAAAACAACGTCATCTAAATTCAACACGTATTTGGAGCATGGCGACATTCAGAAAGTAATCGTATACAACAAAGCCGAAGCGGAAGTCTACTTGACGCCGCAGGCATTGAAACTTCCAAACCACAAGGCCGTTGCCAAAGATTTATTGAATCGACCTAATAACAAGGGACCACATTACGTCTTTGATATCGGAAACGACGAGATTTTTCAAAAGAAATTAGAAACTGCCGTTGCGGAAGGGAAATTGAAAGATTACAACTTCTTACCAAAAAGCAATTGGTCAGAAATCTTATTCAACCTACTGCCGATTCTAATTATTGTTGGAATTTGGATTTTCATCATGCGCCGTATGAGCAGCAATGCGCCAGGTGGCGGCGGACAACTGTTTAATATCGGTAAATCGAAAGCCAGATTGTTTGATGAGAAAACCGACATCAAAACCACATTTAAAGATGTTGCGGGATTGGAAGGCGCAAAAGAAGAAATACAAGAGATTGTAGAATTCCTTAAAAATCCAGAGAAATATACGAACCTTGGCGGTAAAATTCCGAAAGGCGCGCTACTCGTCGGACCTCCGGGAACGGGGAAAACATTGCTGGCGAAAGCCGTAGCTGGCGAAGCTAAAGTGCCGTTCTTCTCATTGTCGGGTTCAGATTTTGTTGAGATGTTTGTAGGTGTCGGCGCTTCAAGGGTACGTGATTTATTCAAGCAAGCCAAAGAGAAAGCACCAGCGATTATTTTTATAGATGAAATCGATGCCGTCGGTCGGGCACGTGGCAAAAACAATTTTTCCGGTGGTAACGACGAACGCGAAAACACGCTAAACCAACTGTTGACCGAAATGGATGGTTTTGGAACCAACTCTAATGTAATTGTACTTGCAGCTACCAACAGAGCTGATGTGTTAGACAAAGCTTTGATGCGTGCAGGACGATTCGACAGACAAATATTTGTTGATCTACCCGACATCCGCGAACGCAAAGAAATCTTCGAAGTCCATTTGACACCATTAAAAAAAGTACCCAATTTAGACACCGACTTTTTAGCCAAACAAACACCAGGTTTCTCCGGAGCCGACATTGCTAATGTCTGTAATGAAGCGGCTTTGATTGCTGCAAGAAACAACAAAGAAGCAGTTGACAAACAGGACTTCTTGGATGCGGTAGATAGAATTGTGGGTGGACTAGAAAAGAAGAATAAAATCGTAACACCGGCAGAAAAGAAAGCGATTGCAATACACGAAGCCGGCCACGCTACCGTAAGTTGGATGCTGGAACATGCTGCACCGCTAGTAAAAGTGACGATAGTTCCGCGCGGGCAAAGCCTAGGTGCTGCTTGGTATTTACCGGAGGAAAGACTCATCGTACGTCCGGATCAGATGCTGGATGAAATGTGTGCAACCATGGGCGGAAGAGCTGCTGAAAAAGTGACGTTCAACCGCATATCGACAGGCGCTTTGAGCGATTTGGAGAAGGTAACGAAACAAGCCAGAGCCATGGTTACGATCTATGGTTTGAACGATAAAATTGGAAATGTAACCTACTACGATTCGTCAGGACAAAGTGAATATAATTTTTCCAAACCGTATTCTGAAGAAACTGCGATGGTCATTGATAAAGAGATTTCATCTTTGATTGAAAGTCAGTATGAAAGAGCCATTCAAATCTTAGAAGAAAACAAAGACAAATTGAACCAACTTGCTGATATTTTGATAGAAAAGGAAGTGATATTTAAAGACGATTTAGAAGCTATCTTTGGAAGGCGAAAATTTGATGCGAATTTGCAGGAAGAAACTGATTTATAATTCGCCCTAAAAAAGTAAATATTTTAAAAAATCTTAATTCGAGACTCTTTTTGAATTAAGATTTTTTTATCTTTGGATGTTTTCAAAAATATTTTAATCACGAGCATACATCCTATGAGTCTTTTCAGAAAATTTTTTGGCACCGGTAATGATTCTTCAGACGAGGAAAAGCAAAGTGAGTTCAATGCTCCACAAGCACATTTATCGGCTCCAGCGGATGAAAAGTTCACCTTTAATTTCAAGAAGAACGGCGGAAAGTTTCTGTATTGTGAAGATTTGACGGAAGTAAAAGATCATTTCGAACACATACTCGAAGAAAACGATTGGTTCGAATCTGAAGCTGCTTGCTTTGAACCAAAACTGTTCACAATGCTCGACGAGAACAAACTCGTTTATAAAAATACTAAAGATCCCAAATTTCTATTGGCAAGTTGTGAAAATCTGATTGCCGATGAAGGTTCAATTCTCTTTTCATCAAATCAAATCAAGCAGAACAAACCCAACGATCTGCCAGTAAACATGGTAATTTTAGCTACCACGAGTCAAATTTTAGAAAGCAAAAGTGATGGTTTGAGAGCCATCAAAAAGAAATACGATAAAGATTATCCTACGAATATTACGACCATAAAATATTTTGAAAAAGCCAAAGAGGAGGACTTTTTACAATATGGCAGTTCGGCGAAAAACTTGTATTTACTTCTTCTAGAAGATCTTTAAAATGAATGAAACTCTCACAAGAGCGCTTTCTGGTGTTTTATACATTGCTATATTAATTTCAGCCACATTATATTTCCCGAGTTTTCTAGCACTGTTTGGCGCTTTGTTGATGCTGACCGTTAGCGAATTTTGCGATTTGGTAAAGCTCACAAAACGGATTGCATTTCCATTAACATTACTGGCGTATATCGCATTTTCCTATTTTGTTCAAAGTCAAACCATTGATATCCTGATTTGGGTTTTTACTTTTTTGATCGCGGTAAAAGCAATGTTTTTTTTGTTTGGGACCAAGGAAAGTCGTCTTTCAATAGCATCAAAATATTTGTACTTAATTGGTTATATCGTTTTTCCTTTTTTATTACTCACAAGGCTGCCATTGATTGAAAATTTCTTCAATCCAAAAATTATTATTGGTTTATTCATACTGATCTGGATCAACGATACGATGGCTTATGTTGTAGGGAAATCGGTTGGGAAAAGAAAATTGTTCGAACGCGTTTCGCCTAAAAAAACAATTGAAGGCTTTTTGGGCGGATTGATTTTCGCAGTCATTTCAAGTGTATTCATTGCACAATATTATATACTTCAGCCTACTTTTATTTGGGTTAGCATCGCGATACTCGTCGGTGTTTTGGGCACTATCGGTGATCTAATCGAATCCAAATTCAAACGCGTTGCTGGTGTAAAAGATAGCGGAAAAATCATGCCGGGACATGGAGGCATTTTAGACCGCTTGGATAGTATTATATTTGTCGGACCTTTTGTATTTTTGTTGTACCAAATTTTAAATTATGTTTCATAAAGAAGGCGGAAAAATTATTCTAATTGCCACTACCCTAACGGTAATATTTTTATTATCGGCTGATCGTTTGATCGAAGTTTTATGGCTTCAAAAAACAGTGGAAGTACTAGTGCTGATCATGCTGTTGCTGGTTTTACAATTTTTCCGAAACCCAACCCGAGTGGTAGCCATCGATGATAATCATGTGATTGCGCCCGTTGACGGAAAAGTAGTGGTCATTGAAGAAGTGTTTGAAGATGAATATTTCAAAGACAAGCGACTGCAGGTTTCTATATTCATGTCGCCAATCAATGTGCATGTGACGCGTTATCCAGTCAATGGAAAAATCAATTTTAGTAAATACCATCCCGGAAAATATCTGGTTGCTTGGCATCCTAAAGCGAGTACGGAAAACGAAAGAACGACCATTGTTGTTGAAAATCGCAACTTTGGAGAAATCCTATACCGACAAATCGCTGGAGCCTTAGCGCGAAGAATCGTCAATTACGCGGAAACTGGAATGCAAGTCGTTCAAGGAACCGATGCCGGATTTATAAAATTTGGTTCACGTGTCGATTTATTTTTACCTTTAGGTACCGAAATCAATGTAAAACTCAATCAGACTGCCGTTGGTGGAAAAACCATTATCGCTACAAAATCAGTATGACGTTAAAAGATTTAAATACACGTTTTGATGAAGCCGTTGCCATTGCAGACGAAATGTCGCAAGCCTCGCTCCCGCAGGATGTGCAATTGCGTCTGTATGCCTATTACAAACAAGCCACTTCGGGCACACTCGATCCTTCAAAAGCGACCCATACTTTTCATTTAAGAGACGCATTCAAGACCAACGCCTGGATGCAAATCAGCCATTTGTCTACAGACGAAGCGAAGGAATTGTATATCGAAGCGATTTTAGCACTGACCAAAAAATAAATTTATGAGACACCAATTTCTGATATCCATAAGCTTCATTTGGATTGTGCTGATTGCTTGCAACAACAAAAAACTGACTGAAGTCGTCGAAGTTCCGCTGCCATCAAAAGAAGAAAAAATGATCATCGGAAGCCCCGAAGATGTGAAGGCTGATGATGGTGCTTATAAAATGGTGGCACTTCCATATAATTATGAAGCATTAGCACCAAATATTGATGCCCTTACCATGGAGTTGCATTATTCCAAACATTATCTTAC
>JANPJB010000073.1:0-103408 GCA_031425295.1 Flavobacterium sp.
GGCATCTTCTGCATCGAAACTGGGTGTCGCGGGAATCGTAACTGTTTTTGTTTTGGCAAGTTCCGTAATTTCACCAAGTGCTTTTGTATGTTCTACTTCCATCATTCTGCCCAAATCCCGGACGCTTTTTGTACTGCCCGCTTGTTGTGCGAGTTTGCCAAGTCTAATTTCATCAAGGTTGATTTCAGTGGCTTTGACAAGAAATTTTGCATCGGTTTCTTTATCCATATCTTCGATTGTCGCAGCATTGATGTCCGTTGCGGTTTCCATTGGTGCTTCCTCTTTTTTAGAACTCAGACACGAAAACGCAAGCGAAATGAGTACAATGACAAAAGCAATCTGAAGGGTGACTTTATAGAATTGATAATGTTTCATTTATTTTTACTTAGCAGTTGATGTTGACCAATTGCCGTTCATGTCAACATGCTGGCCGTCTTTAAACTTGGTTTTGGTTTTTCCTTTTTCCATGTAATTGCCATCTGCCATGATTACCGTACCATTACTCAATGTAATGTCTTTCTGAATCGGCGTTAGGTTGCCGTCTTTTACCATCATCACTCTGCCGTCTTTGAGCATATAGCCATTCGCATGTCGGTGTTGTTTTTGTGCGGTTTTGTCTTGAGTCGTAGGTTTATTTTCGGTTTCCGTTTGTGCAAATGCACCAAAAGTCAGAATCATTGCCGTGAGGGTGAAGAAAACTTTTTTCATTGGGATTAATTTTAGGGATTGTTGTAAATTTATTTCGTCTCGTTCGACTTTGTAAAATTCACCGCTTTTGCCTAAAAATGGCTTATATTATTCTAAGAATAACTTATATGTTTATCAGATTCAGTATTTTATGCCAATAAAAAAGGCGCAGTCGATTTTCCGATGCACCGTATAATATAGGATGTTTTTCCAATGATCAATCTCAAGATTTAGTGAGAATGTCATCAATGATTTTGAGATGATGTTTCGTATGTAAAGCTAGAAACTTCTTGGTCTGCTTTAGATTCAATGCGCCAAAATACGGGTGTTGGAAATGACTTTTGGCACCTAAATGTTCCAATTGGAGGATAGCTTTCCTGACGACATTAAATTCATCGCGTAGCATCGTGATCGATATATTGTCTGCCGGAAGTACAGATTTTGGTGCTCTTCCTCGGCCACGTGGGAAAAAGTTTAAAGTGTAAACCAAACTTCTAACCCAATTGAACTTCCATTGATAAGCCTGAGGATTAGAATTTTGAACCGCTGCCACAACTTCCGAAACCACTTTTAAGCTGTGCGCAACATGCCAGGAAACTTCACGCTGGGAAACTTTTATATTGATCGCGTCATGGTGATGCAATTTTTTCTCGAGCGCATCCAATAAATGATTGAGCGTGTCCATCAAATGTTCTTAAGGTTTCTTTTTGCCGTTTTTGAATTGTACTTTCTCAACCACTTGAACCTTTGGAGCGGGTTTTTTCTCACGCGATTTCGCATTCGAAGCGGGTTTTTTCTTGAAGTCTTTTTTTGGCGCCGGTTTGAATTCAGGACGTGTTTTGAAATTCTCTTTCGCTGGAATCTCCGCTTTGTGTTTCGCCAAAACTTCATTCGGATTCTTCGGGTTCTCTTTCGTACCGCGCAAGTGAATCACCAAGCCATTAAGGAAATTACGCAATACCTGATCGCCACATTCCATGAAATCGGCATGATCTTGACTGCGAAAAATATTTCCGATTTCACCTTTCGACATGCGGAAATCGACGAGTTCAAGGATTTCTATGATTTGGTCATCGCGAAGCATTAAAGCAACACGGAGTTTTTTAAAGATATCGTTATTGTTCATTTTGAATGATGAATTTTAAATTTTGAATAATTGTGAACCGACAACTGTCAACTTACAACGGACCACTATTTCAGCCAAAGATACGCTTTTACAAATCCATCGCGCCATAATTTCTCGTTATGTTGCCCGCCCTTGACGATCACTTTTTTGTTAAGTTTCTTGCATTCGCAACGTTTCGTATTCACTATAGTTTCTATTGCGTTCAGGTCACGGATCACGTCGTCGTCGCCTTCGTTGTCTCCGCACATGAAATAAATTTTGGTTTTGAGTTGCTCAGTTTTCTGAAGCAGTTCTGTAATGTCTTTGCGATTGATCCAGAATGAAGGTGAGAAAACACCTGCTTTCCCAAAGGTTTTCGGGTATTTTAGAATGGCATAAAACGAAAGCAATCCGCCAAGTGAACTGCCTATAATTGTGGTGTGTTTTGCATTCGTTTTTGTTCTGTATTGCTTATCGATTTTAGGTTTCAAAGTATTGACGATAAAATCAAGATACTGATCTGCTTTTCCGCCGCCGTATTTTTCGTTTCTGAATGGCGTGAGCTCTTCCAACCGTTTTTCATTGCCATGTTCAATGCCGACGACAATTACTTGTGCATTCAGGCTGTCGAGTTTTTCATCTACATTCCATTCACCGATATACGACGTCTTGGCATCGAATAAGTTCTGCGCATCGTGCATGTAAATCACAGGAAATCGCTTTGTCGATGTGGCGTAATTTTTTGGCAGATACAACCATATTTTTTTTGAAACCTGCAGCTGCGGCGCTTCAATTTCAAATGTGGAAACCTGTTTCGATGCGGTACGCTCTTGTGCTTGAAGCGCACTCAACACAAATAAAAATAGGAATGGGGCAATGAATTTCAAATGCAATGATGTTGAGATTAAACAAAAAATAATATTTTAGCTAAAAATAATCAATTTGATGAACAGCTACGAAGAAAAACTCAATTTATTGGCGGAAATGGTTTCATTTGCTGTAGTCGATGGGCGCTTGCATGATAGAGAATTGCAATTTTTGACGTTGGTGGCTGATGAACTTCAATTACAAACCGAAGATTTCAAGCAATTGTTTCATCAAGAATTTTACCCGGCGGTTATTAAAACCGAAAGTCAACGCATCCAGCAATTTTACCGCTTGGCTTTACTGATGCATTGTGACGGCATTTTGCACGTACGTGAAAGACGTGCGATCCATGAAATTGGCATTAATATGGGTTTGAATCCACACGCGATTAAACGGGTTTTAAAAGCGATGGAAATTTCCCCAACGGGCATGATTGCACCGGAGTTTTTACTTGAAGTTTTTCAGGAGCAGAGCAATTAGTTGTTAATGCTGTTTAAGGATTAATAGCTAAATTATCGCAAACTTCTTGGTATGACATTTTTTGTAAGTTTGACGCTGCTCTTGCTGCGACCGCGGGCGTACCACCCGGAATAATTACATATCGAAATAGCACGTTAGTACTTAAATTATCAGTAGATGTTAGTCTAATTTGGCCAACGGTATAACTCTGGTAAATGGCAAAACTGTTGTAACTAGCAGGTATTGAATAAACATTATTATTAAGCGTAGTTTTATAATAGACTAAAATGGTCCCACGGTCAATAATTTCTTGTGTCAAAGTTGGAGCCGATATGTTTCCCACATAAGGGCTTGTAGGTCCGGTAAAAGCAACGGGTGCCCAATCACTATAAATGACATTTGCTGTTCCGTTGGTTCCGTCTTTTCCATCCTCTGAAGAGCATCCAGCAAGCGCAAAAAACAATGTAAAGATCGCGGTTGATAAAAGTAAATTTTTCATAATATTTGATTTATCGTTATGTAAATTTAAATTTATTTTGCATCAGTAGCCTATAAAAGTGATTTTTTTATAGTTGGTTATCAAATGCAATCCTCTTCTAACGCGTTTACAATCAATTTTTTGGAGATCATTAAAGAATTGATTCCTGCAACGCTTTAATCTCATCACGCAATTTCGCTGCCTGCATGAAATCTAAATCTTTTGCGGCTTTCTCCATGGCTTTGCGTTTGTCGCGGATGCGTTTGTCGATTTCCGTTTTCGATAGGTATTCCGCAATCGGTTCGGCAGCATTCGGCGCTTGATAACCCAATTCGTAATCTATCAATGGGATTTTGGTAAATGCACTTTCAATTTTCTTATTCAAAGCCATCGGAACGACATTGTTTTCCGTATTAAAATGGATTTGTTTCGTTCTGCGGTATTCCGTTTCATCCATCGTTTTTTGCATGCTCACAGTAATCTTATCGGCATACATAATCGCTTTTCCATTGAGGTTTCTCGCCGCACGACCGATAGTCTGTGTCAAAGAGCGGTGGCTTCTTAGAAAACCTTCTTTATCAGCATCGAGAATCGCAACCAGCGAAACTTCTGGCAAATCGAGACCTTCACGCAGTAAATTCACGCCAATCAATACATCGAAAATACCTTTGCGTAAGTCCTGCATAATTTCAATGCGTTCTAGTGTATCAACTTCCGAATGAATGTAGCGACAACGAATATTGACTTTCGTCAAGTATTTAGCGAGTTCTTCAGCCATTCTTTTGGTTAAAGTCGTTACCAAAACACGCTCGTCGATCTCGGCACGTTGCTGGATTTCTTCAATTAAATCGTCAATCTGGTTTAAACTCGGACGGATTTCAATAATCGGATCGAGCAATCCTGTCGGACGAATCACTTGTTCTACATAAACACCGCCTGATTTTTCAAGTTCATAATCAGCAGGAGTAGCAGAAACATAAATCACTTGGCTTTGCATCGATTCGAATTCCTCGAATTTTAGCGGGCGGTTGTCCATGGCGGCTGGCAGTCGAAATCCATATTCCACTAAGTTTTCCTTACGGCTTCTGTCGCCACCATACATCGCGTGAACTTGCGAAATCGTCACGTGGCTTTCATCCACCACCATCAAATAATCTTTTGGAAAATAATCAAGCAGACAGAATGGGCGCGTGCCCGGCAATCTTCCGTCGAGATAGCGTGAATAGTTTTCAATTCCCGAACAATAACCCAATTCGCGGATCATTTCGAGATCGAAATTCGTGCGTTCTTCAAGGCGTTTGGCTTCGAGATTTTTCCCAATTTCATTGAAATACGTCACTTGTTTCACCAAATCCTGCTGGATTTCCCAAATCGCATTTTGTAGCACATCGGGTGAAGTCACGAACATGTTCGCTGGATAAATCGTCAGTTTGTCATATTTTTCGATGACTTTCGAATTCTTGACGTCGAAACTTTCGATTTCTTCAATTTCATCGCCAAAAAAGTGAATCCGGAATCCATCGTCCGCATAACTCGGATACACTTCCACCGTATCGCCTTTGATTCGGAAACTTCCGGGATTGAACTCCACTTCGGTTCTCGAATACAAACTTTGTACGAGCGAATGCAGCAATTTGGTTCTCGAAATCAATTGGTTTTTGATGATGGGAATGATGTTCTTTTCAAATTCATTCGGATTTCCGATACCATACAAGCACGAAACCGATGAGATTACGATGACATCGCGGCGTCCTGATAATAGGGAAGAAACGGTCGACATTCGCATTTTTTCAAGTTCCTCATTGATCGACAGATCTTTCTCAATGAAAACACCAGTCACTGGCATAAACGCTTCGGGCTGATAATAGTCGTAATACGACACGAAATATTCGACGGCATTGTTTGGAAAAAACTGTTTGAACTCCGAATACAGCTGCGCCGCCAAGGTTTTATTGTGCGCCAGAACCAAAGTCGGTCGCTGCACTTCTTGAATCACATTCGCCACAGTAAACGTTTTTCCTGAACCTGTAACCCCCAAAAGTGTCTGGTATTTTTCACCATCGCGAATGCCCTGCACGAGTTTGTCGATGGCTTGCGGCTGGTCGCCTTTAGGATGGTAATCGGAGATGACTTGGAATTTCATTTTTGAGGTTGGGAGTAGCTTGGATTGTGATGTGCTAAGTTATGAAAGTCAATTTACAAAAATCTGTATACAAATCTTAAAATTTCCATGCGTGCTGTTGGGTTTCCGTCAAAAATGTCCACGCCACGATTCGGCTGTTTTTTTGTCCTTGCGCCATGTCGATTGTTTTGATTGCAGCGGGATTGACTTTCTGCAACGTTTTGTAAATCGACGCCAGATTGTCTTTTTTCGATACCAAAGTCGTGAACCACAATACTTGTTGGGCGTATTTGGCACTTTCGAAAATCATTTGGGTAATGAATCTGATTTCGCCGCCGTCACACCACAACTCCGCGTTTTGTCCACCGAAATTTAAAACCGGTTTGACACTTTTTGAATTTTGAAGCGTATTTATTTTTCGAAGATTTGCCTTGTTGGCTTCCAATTGCGACGCATGAAAAGGCGGATTGCACATCGTGAAAGCGAATCGGTCTTCAGCGGTAATGATATTTTTAAAAATAAATCGCGACTCCGTTTGCAGTTGCAAGCTGATGGCATCGATCAATTGTGGGTTTTGACTGATGATGTTCTTACAGTTGTGCATTGCTTTCTCATCGGTGTCGGTGCCTACGAAACTCCAATTGTACAAAGCATTTCCCAAGATCGGATAAATGCAGTTGGCGCCAATGCCGATATCGAGACCTTGAATCGATTCTGAAATCGGAATCTCATCGTGATTGCTTGAAGCGAGCAAATCTGCGAGGTAGTGAATATAATCAACGCGACCCGGAATGGGTGGACACAAATAAGTGGGCGGAATATCCCAATAAACGATGTTGTAATAGGACAATAAAAGCGCTTTGTTTAGATTTTTAACAGCTTCTGCATCGCTGAAATCAATGGTTTGTGTCCCATATTTATTTGTAAAGACGAAAGGTTCCAATGCAGGGCAGTTCAAAATCAAGGCTTCAAAATCATAGCCTTTTCGATGTAGATTTCTTGGGTGCAAATGCGATTTTTCTGTTGTGTTTTCTTTCATTGAAATGAATTATGCCCAAAGATAGCGAACCTTTACGGTAGTAGCTTATTGATTTTCGCATATTGCAGCAGCATGATGGTTTTCGCATCTTTGATTTCGCCTGTAGCAATCATATCGTAGGCTTCGTTGAAGGAGATTTCTAGTACTTCGATATTCTCTTGTTCATGTGCAACACCGCCACCAGCATTGACTTTCATCTCGTTGGTATATTCACCTACAAAAAAATGAACGATTTCCGTCACGGAACCGGGCGACATGTAAACCTCGAAAATTTTACGCACATCATTGACCAGATAACCGGTTTCTTCTTCGGTTTCTCTTTTGATGCAATCTTCGGCATTGTCTTGATCAAGCAACCCGGCGCAGGCTTCGATCAGCATGCCCGTTTCGTTGCCATTGAGGTAGGTCGGCATTCTAAATTGTCGCGTTAAGATCACGCTTTGATTGGCTTTATTGTAGAGTAGGATTGCAGCGCCATTGCCCCGGTCGTAGGCTTCACGAATTTGTGTTTCCCATGTATTGTCTTTGTTTTGGTATTCGAAAGTGATTTTTCGCAGCGTATACCAATTGTTGGCTAGGACTTCGGTATTCGTGATTTTAATGTTTGGATTCGACATCGATATTGGTTTGGTTTGCATCAAGATAACGAAAGTAACACTTCAAAATTGTTTTGTGAAATAAATGATAATTAAATGATAAAATGTACCGGCGTGCAGTGAAAAGCTATAATTTTATCAACGGAATTATTAACCTGTTTTTATTTCAATGAAGGTATTGAATCATATCAAAAAATTTTTTTTTGTTGCGTCAATGTGTTGTTTCTCAACCATGTGCTGGGCGCAAGGTGAATTCCTCAATAATTCCAATTCAATGGCTCCGAAAGGCAGTGGTTTGGCCGCTCCAAAGACTTTTACACCCTCTGTTTTTTCACCTAGCGTCAAACCCAAATCGAATGCTTCTACTGCAATAGCGCCAAATAAAATCCAATTCTTGCAGCAGAATCAATTTGTTAATCCTTCTGATGCTCAAAAAACAAAATTGAACAGTCAGAAAACGGAATTCAGCCCCAATTTTATCGATAAGAATGTCGACCTCGGTTATTTCAGAACAAAGTCGGAAAACATTCGTATCTGCTACCGTGACTTCGATGCGATTGATGGCGATGTCGTGAGCATCTACACGGATGACATGATGCTTGTTCCGAGAGGCTTGCTTGACTCGGATTGCCAATACATGACTTTGGGTTTGATTAAAGGAACGAATATCATTTATTTCGAAGCCCTAAGTGCTGGACAGGCGCCTCCCAATACGGGACAATTGCAGGTTTTTGATGATCAAGGGCTACTCATAACAGACAACCATTGGGGATTGGATCAAGGTTACAGGGCCGCGGTCACGATCATCAGGGAATAACAAATCTCAGTACATTGCGGCACTATTTCAAATATATCGTGGTCGGAATTTTATTCACTTACATACTGTTATGTCAGTCATGTATGACCATGCGCATGAGTAGCAATGCGACGCGCGACTACTTTGACAAACTAAAAATCCCTTTTGAAAATAAAAGTATTGCGATTAACGCGCACGAAATCCACTACATTCAAACCGGCAACCCTAATAAACCCACGCTATTTTTTGTACACGGTTCACCCGGAAGTTGGGATGCCTATAAAAGTTATTTAACCGACAGTCTATTAGTCAAAAAGTACCGGCTGATTGCGATAGACCGCCCGGGATTTGGCAACAGCAATTTTGGTGCTGCAGAAGATTTGCCGACACAAGCCCAGATCATAGAAAAATTCATTTCGAAAATTGATAACCATAAGCCAATTGTTTTAATCGGGCATTCGATGGGCGGTCCTGTTATTGTGAAAATGGCGACCGATAATCCGGCGGTGTTCCAGCATTTGGTGGTTTTGGCGGGTTCGGTCGATCCGAAAGCGGAAACATCTGAAGTATGGCGCAGCATCATGATGTCGAAACCATTGCGGTATTTAATTCCGGGTGCGCTTCGACCGGCGAATGATGAATTGTGGTGGCTCAAAAGTGATTTGGTCGCGATGGAACCGGATTTAAAAAAGATAACCGCTGATGTTGTGATAATTCACGGAACGAAAGACCAGTTGGTGCCGTACCGAAATATGGCGTTTATGAATAAGACGTTTGTCAATGCCAAAACGATTCAAAATATAGTTATTGAAAATGCGAACCATTTCATTCCTTGGGAAAACTTCGGTTTGATTCGCGATACGTTGGTGGATCTAAGATTGTAACACTAAATCCGCAGCATTATTTTTTGGAAGAAGGTGTAAGAAATGATTTAAAACGAACTTCAAAATCGGTTTGTACTGCCTTTCGCAGAAACTTATATTCTTTTAAATACATTTTAAGCGCTTTACTAGGTTCAAAATACAGGATGAACTGCGTTGGCACGTTTTTCTTAATTGCTACTTCCACGTTTTTACACTGTAATTCTTTTAAAGCTTTTTCAGCTTCCGCAAATTTTCTCGCGGAGTTTGATAACCGAATACAATACCTAGCTTTTTCTGCTACGCCGTTTTGTGAATATAATCCGACAATGAATGATATTTTCTGTAAGTCCGTTTGCAGTAAATTTTCTTTCAATTTCCCGTAAAACACCGTATCTTTTTTGGGATGGGTCAATGTGAATTTTTCGAAAGTATAGTTTAAGTTGATTGCTTTGGCAAGCTTTTCAGAATAAATCGTTGTTGTTGTGAAGTTGTATCTTGTGTTTTCTTTCACTTCTGTTTTGTAATCTGGGTACTCTGCTTTAAAAAGTGACGTTATCGTTTCCGCCATCGGATTGGCATATTCGTCGATCTTATCTTTTTGATTTGATATTACAATTCTGCCCATGTAATCCGATAATGTGCCGAGCAAAAACGATTCCTTATCAAGTTTTAATTTAGTTGCTTGGCAGAAATTGTGTTGGGTCGTAAAAATAAAAATGAATACCAATAGCATTACTTTGTGCCGCATTTTTCGTCTGGGTATTGGTTGCTAATAGGTCACTTTAATCAATGCATTCCATGAGCAGCAAGTCGCCTATGCCATGCGTGATTGTAATGATGCCGTCTTCGGCGACAGCATTGCTGCTTCCCGTGCGATAACCGATCAACAGTGATTCTTCTTGCAATGGATAAACCAAATTCTGCGTACTGATACCATCGACTTGCCCGATCGGAATCAACGAAATGATGGTTGCTGCGGGATACCATTTCTGGAAATGTTTTGGCAGCACAAATATTTTCGAATGGTCGTCATGAATCACGATCTTCAAACTATTGCGATAACGCACAATGTTTGTCAGGTTTGTAATCGTATGATCGGCGCGTCTTCCGGTTGCCCAAATGACATTCGCCGCGGGAATTTTGCGTGCAATCAGATAATCGAACGCCTTTTCAAGATCGGTTTTGTTTTGATCGGGTACGTGCACAATCTCGATTGGATATTGTGATTTTGCATACGCGTCAGGATTAAAACCGCGGTCGAAATCACCGAGCAGTACATCAACTTTAATGTAGCGGGCAACGACGCGTTCTATGGCGGCATCGAGGACGATCACCAATGGCGACCATTCGAGCAGTTGCCCCAACAATTCATCGTTACAGGCGGCGCCATTGGCAATGATGAGTGCGGGTTCTTGGTCGTCGCGAACGATGTGGTGGGAAGACATTTTTAATTGATAATTGATAATTGATAATTGATAATTGATAATTGATAATTGATAATTGATTGCGTAAATATAGGCAAATTGTTAATTATCAATTATCCATTATCAATTGTTTAGCCCGGATGGTTGCGGAAAACAAAACCGCTTCCCGAACATTAGTTTTGTTCTTGCGCCAAAGTGATTTTAGGAACTCTTGGTGCCAGTTGCAAAACTGTTTGGGAAGCGGTTTTTTTGGAGTGACAGCCGGATCAGCTCCTAGAAATTAAAACACAAAAAAATTATTGGATCGTATAGTTTCTTGTGTCAACCTCGCTCAACCTGAAAAAGCCCAGCGCATAATTATCGAAATTCGTCTGATTGACGACATTGCCGCGCACGGTTGCCGGTGGTGATTGAAACGGCCCGCCGCCAGTATTTCCTGCCACACTGAGCAGCACATTCATATAGTTGTAGTAGGATCTCGATATGCCGTAATGCGTAATTTCAACATTGTCTCCGGCACTCAGGTCGTCGTTATCAGTGGCACTGAAAAACTGGTTGCCGTTGTAGAACCGGTCTTCGTCTACGTAATAATCAATTTTAGGGCGGTTCGAATATTTGAATCTGAACATATAATAGTTTTCGTCTAAAATCGGATCGTTGTAAAATGTCCTGACTTCGATGTCTTCGCCTGTGATGCCGCCATCATCTTTTTGTAAGAGGTATTGAATAGGCGTTACCGATTTTAAGGTTTCGGTAGCCGTGTAGGTTTGTCCGCCACTAATAACCGTAAGCGTGTAAATCTCGTCGATTTGCGGGATGAACGTCGTGCAGATGTATTCGCCAGAATTTGGGATTTCAATAAAATCGAAAACGGTATTCACACTATTTTTGACGAAAACTGTTGCGCCTGAAACCACGGGAATCGTTGGGTTGTAATAACCCGTCGTGGTCGTCAGTTTGATTTTTTGCTCGTTGCCTGCGGTGCCTTTATACCAGTTGATTCCGGCATCGACGACGAGTCGCGGTTTTTCAGTATTCAACGGCACGTCGATTACTTCTTCGCAGCTGTGGATCAAAAACGAAATAAGGATTGCTGAGATGATATAGATATTTTTCATAATGCTTAAAATTTAAAATTATAACTCACTGCCGGTATAAATCCGAAAATTGATGTTTTGACGGCTTCATTGATGCCGGTATCGACGTTTTCACGAAACGCAATCGACGCTGCATTTTTACGTGCGTAGACGTTGTAGATGCTGAATACCCATTCGCCTTTCCAGGTTCTGCCCGCATTTTTGTTTGGTGTTAATGTTGCCGCAATATCGAGATGGTGGTAGACCGGCAAACGGTTTTCGTTGCGCAATCCGTAGCTTGGTATGTTGATGTTTTGGTATTCGTATTGTCCGGTCGGATAGGTTACCGGTTGACCCGTTTGCAATGCGAAATTAGCGCCAAAACTCCACTTTTTATTCAATGCATAATTTGCTGTGACGGCTAAGTTATGGGTTTTGTCATACAGTGAATTATACCATTCGCCGTTGTTGATTCCGCTTTCAGCATCGTTTCTTCCGGGTGTTTGCTGCTGTGATTTTGATAATGTATACGATATCCAACCCGTGAGTTTTCCTTCGTTTTTGCGCAGCATCATTTCGAGTCCAAAGGAGCGCATGCGTCCGTTAAGAATCACTTGTTCGATGGCTTCGTTGGCAATCAGGTTGGCGCCGTCGATATAGTCGATGCGGTTTTTGATTTTTTTGTAAAAGGTTTCAACTTCTAGCGAATACTTGTCGTCACTAAAATTTTTAAAATATCCAAAAGCCACCTGGTCGGCAATTTGCGGGTCGATGAATTCGTCGCTTGGCGTCCAAACATCTAAAGGTGTTGGCGATGAAGTGTTCGAAAGCAATTGCAGGTATTGCACCATGCGGTTGTAACTCACTTTGAACGATTGGTCGTCATTGAGCTGATACGCTATCGAAGCACGCGGTTCGACATTACTGAAATCGGCAATGGTTTTGTTTTTTCCGTAATAGATAGAACCCGTTGGGGTCGCTTTAACATAAATCTGCTGCTCTTCGTTGAACACGACCGGTTGGTTATTCGCATACGTGTTTACGTTCGATTCGCCCATACGGTAAAACATACTGTAACGTAGGCCGTATGCCAAGGAGATTTTTTTCGAAAGGTTTTGTTCGACATCAATGTACGCTGCAGGTTCCAACGCTTTTTTCTTTTCAAGCTGTCTATAATTGATACCCGAATCGCCATCAAGTGGTTTTACGGTTCCGGGATTGAAATC
Source organism: Flavobacterium sp. (assembly GCA_031425295.1). Lineage (GTDB taxonomy): Bacteria > Bacteroidota > Bacteroidia > Flavobacteriales > Flavobacteriaceae > Flavobacterium. The sequence goes on from JANPJB010000073.1 coordinate 12,739, forward strand.
GTAATAAATCGCATTGACACCATAATTCAACTTGAAATTGTCGCTGATATAATTCTTGAAATCGTATTTGATGTTGTAGTTCTTGATGCCGGAATCCCAACGCAGTCCGATAAAACCCAAATCTAGTCCATAGTAGTAATCGCTGTAAATCAATGATAAATTTGAGAACAACTTCTCAGAGAATAAATGGTTCCACCGCAGATTTAAGGTAGCATTGCCGTATACATTGGTGAAGCTTTTTTGAATGCTGAATACATCGCGCCCGAAATAACTGGACAAATACAAATTGTTGTTGGGATCTAGTTTGTAGCTCAATTTTGCGTTTAAATCGTAGAAATAAGCTGAATTGTCTTTTTGCTTTTCGTTGAGTTTTAAAAAAAGATGCGCGTATGATGCCCGCCCGCCGACCAAAAACGAGCCTTTGTCTTTTACGATTGGTCCTTCAGCGAGGAGTCGACTTGAAATAACACCAATACCGCCATTCATGTGAAAACCTTTGCTGCTGCCGTCTTTTTGATAAATGTCTAAAACTGAAGAAGCGCGTCCGCCGTAACGTGCTGGAATGCCTCCTTTGTATAGTTTGAGGTCTTTGATTGCATCGGGATTGAACACGGAGAAAAAACCAAAAACGTGCGATGAATTGAAGATGTTCGCTTCATCCAACAAAATTAGATTTTGGTCGGCTGCGCCACCGCGTACGTTGAAACCTGAAGCGCCTTCACCGGCATTGGTGACACCAGGAAGTAGTAAAATGGATTTCAGCACATCAACTTCTCCGAGGACGACTGGCATTTTTTTGATTGCGGCGATCGACAGTTTGTTGACACTCATTTCGGCTTTTCGGATGTTTGTTGCTTTTCGGTTGTCGGTAATCACGACTTCATCCAGTTGCTCTTCGGCACTGTTGAGTTGATAGTTGTTCTTGATATTCTTGTCGAGATTGATGCTTTCCGTGATGGTCTGAAAACTCAGGTAACTGATCTGAACGGTGTAACTTCCTTTTGGGATTGTGATCGAATAGAAACCGTATTCGTTGGTTGTGGTTCCTGATTTTAATTCCGGTATAAAAACATTAACGCCGATTAACGTTTCATTGGTTTTGGCATCAGTGATCGTGCCGCTGATTGTAAATTTTTCTTTTGTCGGATCTTCTCCGGAAGGGCCTTTTTGTGCCAACGCGCTGTTGACGAGCAGCAATAGTAAGAACGTGGTGTAATAAACTAATTTTGAAGTCATTTGATAAATGTTTGTTTTTTGAATGCTGTTTAAGTCCGTCTAAACTAAGGTTTGTTACTAACGCGGTTGTTAAATAAATGTTATTAAAAATATTCTCCAATTCAACAATAAGGTTGAAACGGCTTGAATATTCTTATAAACATTCGCGATAAAAACAAAAAAGACAACCATTTCGAGTTGTCTTTCATTATAAAATATCAAAAAAAGCTTATGCTAATTTCTGCTCTAAATTTTCTTTGATGGCTTCCAAGAAACCTTCGGTAGTCAGGTAATCCGCGCTGGTCAATCCTTCGGGTTTTACGAGCATGGCTAAATCTTTGGTCATCTTTCCGCTTTCGACGGTATCAATGCAAACTTGCTCCAACGCCAAACAGAAATCGATTAATGGCTGGTTGTTGTCGAGTTTGCCTCGGTGCTCTAAACCGCGTGTCCAAGCAAAGATAGAAGCGATTGGGTTGGTCGAAGTTGCGCGTCCTTTTTGATGTTCACGGAAGTGGCGTGTTACAGTGCCATGTGCTGCTTCAGCTTCTACGGTTTTTCCGTCAGGCGTTACCAATACGGATGTCATTAATCCTAATGATCCGAATCCTTGAGCGACCGTATCTGATTGTACATCGCCATCGTAATTTTTACAAGCCCAAACAAATCCGCCATTCCATTTCATGCACGATGCGACCATATCGTCAATCAAACGGTGTTCGTAAGTGATTCCATCTGCATCAAATTTTGCTTTGTAATGTTGTTGGTAAACTTCCTCAAAAATATCTTTAAATCTTCCGTCGTAGGCTTTCAAGATCGTGTTTTTTGTCGAAAGGTATAACGGCCATTTTTTGGTCAATGCCATTTGAAATGAAGAATGGGCGAATCCGTAAATGCTTTCATCGGTGTTGTACATCGCCATCGCCACGCCATCGCCTTCGAAGTTATAGACTTCCCAAGATTGGGTCTCGCCAGCTTCATTCGTAAAACTCATTGTTAGCGTTCCTTTTCCTTTGATTACGGTATCGGTTGCTTTGTATTGATCGCCGAATGCATGACGTCCGATCACGATTGGTTTGGTCCAGCCTTGCACATAACGCGGTACGTTGCTCATAATAATTGGTTCACGGAACACCGTGCCACCAACAATATTTCTGATGGTTCCGTTGGGAGATTTCCACATTTTCGAAAGGTTGAATTCTTTGACGCGTTCTTCGTCTGGCGTTATCGTCGCGCATTTGATTCCGACGTTGTATTTTTTAATGGCTTCGGCGGAGTCGATGGTAATTTGATCTTTGGTGGCTTCACGGCTTTCAATGCCTAAATCGTAGTATTTAATATCGAGATCTAAATAAGGAAGAATTAGTTTTTCTTTGATGAATGTCCAAATAATTCGTGTCATTTCATCGCCATCCAATTCTACTACCGGATTGACTACTTTTATTTTTGCCATGCTATATTGAATTTATGTGTTTGTATTTTTTTTGCGGAGACAAAGATATTAAAAACCACCTCAAATTGATTTACTTCTACGGCGAAATCGATTGATTTATGGATTTGTGATTTTCGAACTCTTAAAATAAGAAAGCTACAATTTTTGACTTTTATTTTTGGAATAATTCAGCAGAAAAATTTTTACAGCAGTTTATTTTTTTTTTAATCAGCAACATAGTATACTGCAAGTCGAACTGATGCAGTAATCTTTGATAAAATAAAAAAGCCCCAACATAATATTGGGGCTTCTATAATAACGAGTGTAAAGATTATCTTCTTTTGTCTCTAATTTTTGCTTTTTTACCGGTAAGTTCTCTGAAGTAGAAAATTCTCGCTCTACGAACATGACCTTTTTTGTTGATTTCGATTTTTTGCAAAGCTGGCAAGTTTACTGGGAAGATACGCTCCACTCCGATAGCACCTGACATTTTACGAATTGTGAAAGTTTCTGTGTTACCAGAACCTCTTCTTTGGATCACCACGCCTTTGAAAAACTGCGTTCTTGTTTTTTCACCCTCTTTGATTTCGTAGTACACTGTGATCGTGTCACCGGCTCCGAATTCAGGGAAATCTTTTCTAGCTACTAATTCGTCTTGTACGAATTTCATTAAATCTGCCATGATAATTTTTTTAATTATGGTTTTTGAAGTCAGAGCAACATGCACGGATTTCGCCAGAGGTTGGTCTAATGTGGGCGCAAATGTAATTAATAATTGATAATTAACAATGGATAATTAAAAAAAATACTGTTCAATTTTAAATTTCAATCGATTCATTACCAATGAATGTATGGCAATTATCAACTATCATTTGTCAAATGTCAATTATCAAGTAAGTCTGGTCGCCGATTCTTCGTATGCTCATACGCCATATCCTCACGCCATTTTTCAATTTTCGCAAAGTGACCGCTCGTTAGCACTTCAGGCACGGTCCAACCTTTGTAATCTGCTGGCCGCGTATAAATGGGTGGCGAAAGCAAACCGTCCTGAAAACTGTCCGTCAACGCCGAAGTCTCATCACTTAATACACCCGGAATCAATCGGATCAAAGCGTCTGACAAAACCAAAGCACCGAGTTCACCGCCACTAAGCACGTAATCACCAATCGATATTTCTCTCGTAATGAAATGATCGCGCACGCGTTGGTCGACACCTTTATAATGCCCGCACAGTATGATAATATTGTCGTACATCGACATCGTATTGGCCATTTTCTGGTCGAGTGTTTCGCCATCGGGTGTCATGTAGATGATTTCGTCGTATTCGCGTTCGCTTTTGAGTTGCGTAATGCAAGCATCAATCGGCTGGACCATCATCACCATGCCCGCGCCGCCACCAAACGGATAATCATCAACGCTTTTTTGTTTGTTTGTTGTGTAGTCACGCAGGTTGTGAAAATGCACTTCCACCAAACCCTTGTCGATGGCACGTTTCATAATCGAAGCTTCGAATGGGCTGCGCAGTAATTCGGGTAAAACGGTAATGATGTCGATTCGCATTTTTAAGTTCTAAGTTTCTGAAGTGGCAAAGGTACGAAGTTGATTGGGTTTTCAAAGTAGCGTTTAACTGACCAAAATGACTTATGTTTTGTTAAAGTTCAATCCGCCTCCTGCATTTTACAATTAAAATTTCGAATTTTGCAAAGAAGCTGCAAGAAATTTTCTTTGATGCCCCAAAGAACTTTTTAATTTGAGTTATTCCCCAGTGACAGCATTCATTTAGTTATTAACCTACGAAAGAAAGAATGGAAAAGGAAGAAAATGCAGCAGCATCTTCAATAATTCAACTAGCATTACTAGAAGAAAATCGAAAACTGACTTGGGACAATAGTGCACTCACCGCAAAAAATGTTGAAGTTGAAAAGCAATTAGCCAGCCTTAGCGATAGTGCCAAATTGCTAAAAAAATCAGCGCGGGAGCTGCGCGAGCTCAATACACAACTAGCACATAAGGTCATCAAACGCACGGCACAGTATGCGTTTATAAGCCAGATCAACCAATGTATTGTACACGCCAAGGAGGAGCCTGTGTTGTTTAACAAGATCTGTGAGATTGCAGTTGAGGTTGGTAAATTCAAAATCGCATGGATTGGTATTTTTGATGCCGTCAACAAAAATATTAATATAGTTGCACAAAGCGGGATGCGAGAAGAAGACGTGCATTCGTTCAAAAAGGCACCTTACATGCAAGGAGGGCCACAAGATCGCGTGCTTCAAAGCGGTACTTACAATTTATGCAACAATAATTCGGAACACCCCGATTTCGAAAAATGGAAACCCTTTGTCGAAAAAAATAACATCCGTTCTTTTGTTATACTACCCATAAAACGGCTAGGAATTACTGTAGCTACGCTGAACCTTTATGCTGCTGACTATGATTTCTTTGATAGTGAAGAAATTCAGTTGCTCCTTGAAGTCTCGGGCGACATATCTTATGCAATCGAGGTTTTTGACAAAGAAAGAAAGCATAAGGAAACTGAAAAACTCGTCATTGAAAGGGAGAAAAGGTTCCGCGCCCTAATCGAAAACGGTGCTGATGCCGTGGCGATTTTATCGCTTGAGGGCAAGGTCATTTATATTTCCCCCTCGATTCATAGCATACTGGGCTATACGGAAGACGAAGCCATGGAACTTGACATTTTTGCTTTAGTGCATCCAGATGATATGTTAGAAATGGCTTACGTTTGGGAAATCGTCCTGCAGACCAAAGGTTTACCCGTGAAAGCCCATCCCGGCAGAATGCTGCACAAAGATGGTAGCTGGCGATGGATTGAAGCCACAGTAACCAACTTGTTGCACGATCCAACCATCAACGGAATCATTGACAATTTCCGCGACGTTACCCAAACAATGGAATTGGAGCGACATCGAGAATTCGACAAAACCAATCTTGATGCCTTGATTAATACTACCGAGGATTTGATGTGGAGTGTCGACAAGGATCTCAAGCTGATTACATTCAATCGTCCTTTTTTCAATTCAATTAAAGCGCTTTATGGAAGGGAAGTCGCTGAAGGCGATTGTATATTTTTTAAAGAATTAACGACAGATGATAAGGCACGGTTTAGACAGTTTTATAATCGTGTTTTTGCAGGAGAAGCATTCACATCGATTGAGTATAGTAAAGATCCCGAAGAATCGTGGGTGCAGATTTCATACTATCCTGTCAGGATCGGCAATCAGGTTATTGGCAGCGCCTGCTATTCCCGCGATGTTACCAATTTAAAAATTGCGGAGAAATCGCTGCAAAAAAGTGAAACCTTCAACCGTGGGATATTAAACTCATTGGGCTCGCACATCGCAGTGGTTGATCAATCAGGAGATATTGTCGCCGTCAATGAAGCGTGGGAACTGTTCGGCATTTGTAACTCCAAAGATGGCATCGCAAGAAAAGGTATGGGCGCTAATTATTTCGACGCTTGTGAAAACGCTTCCAAAGCCGGAATAAAAATGGGTAAGGAAGTGCTAGAAGGAATGAAGGAAGTCATGAACGGGAATTCTAAAAATTTTTATTTAGAATATCCATGTCATTCGCCGACTGCGAAAAGATGGTTCGGCATGCGCGTCAGGAAGTTCGATGGTGATGAACCGCTGATTGTAGTGGCACATCACGATATTACAGAACGACGATCTGCAGAGGAAAACCTATTAGACAGCCAAACCAAATTGAAAGAAGCGCAAGCATTGGCTCATATGGGAAGCTGGGAGATGGATTTCAAAACCAATATGTTGAAGCTTTCTGAAGAGAGTTGCAGGATTTTCCACATCTGCGACAAAGGCAACCAACTTTCGATCGCGGCCTGGTCGAAATTAATACATCGCGACGACCGCTCTTTTGTATTGAAAACAATTAAAAACTCCCGCAATAGCTTGACTGATGCTTCGTATAATTACCGCATCATGTTTAGCGACGGACACATTAGGCATATTTATTCCGAAAGCAAGTTTGTTTTCGATCGCAACAATCAGCCCACCGGCTTGTATGGTATCATGCAGGATATCACCGAAAGAAAAAAAGTGGAAGAAGAAAGCGAAAAGATAACCACAGATATTTTGAGCCGCAACAGAGAACTAGAACAATTTTCGTACATCGTTTCGCATAATCTGCGTACACCGGTTGCCAATATTATTGGTTTATCTGAACTCATCGAAGATGGCGGGCTAGAACCTGAAATTGAAAAAGAGGTCCTGCGAGGCATTACGCAGTCTGTAAAAAAACTCGATGAGGTGATTACGGATCTAAATTATATTTTACAACAACGACAGCAGGTAAGTCAGGAAAAAGAGAAAGTTCATTTTCAGAAACTGGTAACCGATGTCACCAACAGCATCACGAAGTTAATCGAAGCCGAAGATGCTGAAATCGTATGTGATTTTAAGGAAGTCGGTAAAATTCTGACCGTCAAAAGCTATCTTCACAGCATTTGCTATAACCTGATTAGCAACAGCTTGAAATACCGCAGACCCGATGTCAAGCCATTGATTCAAATCAGCAGCCGCAAGCAAAAAAACAAAATACTACTGATCTTCAAAGATAACGGAATCGGTATCAACCTGCAGAGTAGGGGCGCGGAGGTTTTCGGTATGTATAAAAGATTCCATCCTTTCGTTTCAGAAGGCAAAGGAATCGGATTGTATATGGTAAAAACACAGGTGCACACCATAGGCGCGAAAATAGCGATCGAAAGCGAAGTCAATCAAGGAACCACATTCACAATCGAATTTTCCACATCATGATAAATCTCAACAGAGCGCCCGTCCGTTTCATCATCATCGACGACGATCCAATCAGCAATCTGCTGTGCCAGATCTCCATCAAAACCTTTTATGAAAAGGCAGAAATCGAAACGTTTACGCTACCCGACAAAGGTTTCGAATTTATTGTGCGTGAATACAAGGAAAAGATCAACAACCAGCCGGTAATGTTGTTTCTCGACATCAATATGCCGATTTGGAGCGGCTGGGATTTTCTTAATTTCTTCGAAAAATTAGACGCCGCCATCAAAGCACGTTTCAAAATATACATCATGTCGTCGTCTATTGATGACGCTGACAAACTGAAGGCCGCCACGAATGAAAATGTGATCGACTACATCACAAAACCATGCAGCAAATCATGCTTGTTGGCTATATTCAATAAGATTACGGAAGAAGAGTAGTAGCGCTAACCCGAAATTCATCACCACTACTCTGATTTTTTAGAAGCTAATCCCGTTTTCCACTGTATCTTTTTATCCTGAACTTGTTTCAAAATTTTGTTTCAGGATATTGAATTGCCATAGCGTAGGTGGCGGAGATCCTGAAACAAGTTCAGTATAAAAAGGATGCCGTTACAACCGGGGCTAGGGCAATCGTTACTAGTAAAAGAGCTGCGTTCACTCGCGAAATCCGTAGTATCCGCGTGCTGTCAATTTCAAATTCCACCCGAGGCGCAGCCGAACTGTACGGAGCGTAGCGGAGTAAAATCACCAAATCCACACATTAACAAAATTCCCAAATAAAATTCGTAAATTCGCCCCACAATTTCAAAAAACACCAACAATGGAAAACGGAATATACGCTAAATTCAATACCACAAAAGGTTCAATTTTAGTAAAACTTACGCATGATCTAACACCGGGAACAGTCGGCAACTTCGTCGGACTCGCAGAAGGAAACCTCGAAAATAAAGTAAAACCGCAGGGCACCAAATATTACGATGGACTAAAGTTCCACCGCGTGATTCCTGACTTCATGATCCAAGGCGGTTGTCCTCAAGGCATTGGAACGGGCGGTCCAGGTTATAACTTCGATGACGAATTTCATCCAAGCCTCACGCATGGTACACCAGGCGTATTATCGATGGCGAATTCAGGTCCGGGAAGCAATGGATCTCAATTTTTCATCACGCATATCGCAACACCATGGCTCGATAACAAACATACTGTTTTTGGAAATGTGGTTGAAGGTCAAGACGTGGTTGACAGCATAGCGCAAGGCGATACCATTGATTCACTAGAAATCATCCGCGAAGGTGAAGAAGCCAAAAATTGGAATGCGATCGAAGCTTTTAGAACTTTTGAAGGTTCACGCGCCAAGAAAGAAGCCGCAGCACGCGAAGCTTCCGAAGCAGCCATGGAAAAACTCGCTGCCGGTTTCGAAAAAACGGAAAGCGGTCTGCGTTATAAAATGATCCAAAAAGGCAATGGTAAAAAAGCAGAAAACGGTAAAACGGTTGCTGTGCATTATTCCGGTTCGTTAGAGAACGGAAAAGTATTCGATTCGTCCTACACCAGAAAAAAACCAATTGAATTTCCATTAGGACAAGGCAACGTGATCGAAGGCTGGGACGAAGGCATTGCATTACTACAAGTAGGTGATAAGGCACGGTTTGTAATCCCATCACATTTGGGTTACGGTGCACGCGGTGCAGGCGGCGTGATTCCACCAAACGCAACGCTGGTTTTCGATGTGGAGTTGATGGACGTAAAATAAGCAATACATTTTATCAACAAAATAACATCCCGATAGTAATTTACTATCGGGATTTTTTATATTTGAAAAACAAACATTCAGTATGCGATTAAAATTCATCGGATTAGCAATATTAGCAGGAATTGTATATTCATGCGCTTCTAAATCAAACGTTGCGTCGACACCGCCAACTCCACCTAAACCACCAAAGACAGCGGTTGCGGTGACACCGGAAACAGAGCCTGCACCTGCGACGTTAATGACGCCTGAAATAGCAGCCGGAAAAGTAGGTTACGAAAACAATTGCGCCAAATGTCACCGATTGTTTGATCCGAAGGAATATGCTAAAGAAGATTGGGCTCCAATCTTAGTCAGAATGCAGAAGAAAGCCCAATTAAGCAATGCTGAAATGGCACCTATTGTGAATTATATTTATACCCAATTATAATGTCAAGTGTTTAACTTGAGAAAAGCATCCTGAATAGGGATGCTTTTTTTGTTCGGGCTGACACGGATTGCACAGATTTTCCACCGATTGATCCGTGTTAGCGCGGTCTGTAATGAATTAGTTCGTTATCAATACTTTGGTTGACTTCAACACTTTGCCTGCTTCAAACAAATCGATCAGATATAAACCGCTACTGAGGTTGTTTCTGTTTAGTGAAATTTTATTACCATTGAGATGATTCATTTCTGTGACAAGTTCACCGATGGCGTTGTACATTTTTAAGGTGGTATCCTTAAAAATTACTTTACTCGAAATCATCAGTTCACTTTGAAACGGGTTGGGAGCGAAAGTGATTTTTGAAGCCGAATAATCATGCTCGTCAACACCTAGAGCAAGACAGTCCGTAGCGGTTCCGCCATTGGCCAATCCCGCATTATAAAAGAACTCGCCATTTTGCGAACTGCATTGTAAGCGATATACATCCTCTATCATCATTTCATATGCAGCTTTCAAAGGATGTTCATTGTTTCCGATGCCTTCAATCCAGACTTCATCAGAACCGAACGGACTGTTGTTGTTCAGGTACCATTGCCTCCTTTGGCCACCGTTTATATTGATGTTGCTGACCGATATGACCGAGTAATTTTGCCCGCCAAGCGTAATGTTGCTAGAGGCGGTCAGATTGAAATCAAAAAATAGAACGTCAACATTGTTGATTAATTTATAGACTTTTTTTGCGGCGATATCTTCTCTCAACAGGTATTCCTCGCCCGATCCGCTTCTGACGAATTTTTTATAAGTATTGGCGCCCACCGTCTGTTCGCCGTTTTGGCTGATCGTGAAGGTTTGGCTTCCACCAAAAAAATATTGGGTTGTAATCCAGGCAGGATTATTATCCAAAACTGGAATGTAAGGCTGTGAAAATGATTGTCCGGACATAAACATTAAAAGCAGTAAAGGCGGTAGTTTTGTTTTCATTTTAGGATTTGTTTTAGTTAATAATTCATTCCTTCAATCTTTTTTTTTTACTCCACCGAAAAACCATCGGGCAACGTAGCTCCTTTTTTAACTACAATGATCCCGTCTTTGACTGTATATAAATCGGTATTGGCATCTGCCAAATGCTTACCGCCGTTGAGTTTTACGTCATTGCCGATTCTACAATTTTTATCGACGATCGTGTTGTTGATGAAACAGCGCTCGCCAATGCCTACGTTCATAATATTGTGCAGGTTGTTGGTCCTAATTTCTTCAAGATTCTGATAATAATCATTGCCCATCAGATACGAATTAAAAATCGTCGATCCATAACCAATCCGGCTTCGGATGCCAATAACGGAATGTTCTATTGTTGCCGAATTTACAATGCAGCCTTCAGCAATAACAGATTTGTCAATCGTAGTGGCGCCTGTGATTTTTGACGGAGGTAAAACCCGCGCTCTCGTATAAATTTTACTCGAATTATCGAACAAATTAAATTTCGGAATGTCATCGGTCAATCCCAAATTGGCTTCAAAAAATGAATCGATATTTCCGATGTCGGTCCAATAACCCTCATATTGATAACTCAATATTTTCTGTTTGCCGATGGATTGCGGAATGATTTCTTTTCCAAAATCTTTGGTGTCAGGATCGTTCATCAAACCAACCAATAAATCCCTATTGAAAATATAAATTCCCATCGAAGCCAGGTAAAGTCTGCCGTCTGCTTTCATCTCGTCACTTACATCGGATTCCCATTGCGGTAATAAATCCGGTTTGGGTTTTTCGATAAAAGAGGTAATTAAACTTTCCGAGTCTGTTTTTAAAATTCCAAAATCAGGTGCGTCCTTCGCATTGACGGGCAAAGTCGCTATTGTAATTGTCGCGCCGCTTTTTTCATGCGCGTGAATCATCTTATTAAAATCCATCTGATACAACTGATCTCCTGATAGAATCAGTGCATATTCAAAGTCATGGTTCATAAAATGTTGCATACACTGTCTTACAGCATCAGCAGTACCTTGAAACCAAGTTGGGTTATCAGGCGTTTGTTCAGCCGCTAAAATATCAACAAAAGCAGTGCTGAAATGGCTGAAGTGATACGTGTTTTTGATGTGTTGGTTTAAAGAAGCCGAATTGAACTGCGTCAGTACAAACATCCTTTTGATATCAGAATTGATGCAATTGGATATCGGAATGTCGACCAATCGGTACTTGCCTGCAATTGGTACGGCTGGTTTTGAACGGCTTTCAGTTAGTGGTGCTAATCGAGATCCTTGTCCACCGCCTAAAATAATGGCTAAAATATGATTGTTCATGAGGCTATTTTTTTAAAGAGTGATATACTTCAATATATTGTGCTGCAACTTTATCCCACGAATGATCGATTTGTTGTATGGTTTTACGGATCGCGTCGAATGTTTTGGTGTCATTAAATAATGCAATCGCACGCGAAATCGAATGTGTTACATCAAAAACGCTGGTTTCATTGTGGCAGATTCCGAATCCGCCATCGCCCATGTCGACTACCGTATCGCGCAAACCGCCGGTTCTTCTTACAATTGGAACCGTTCCATAGCGCAACGCATACATTTGATTCAAGCCGCAAGGTTCAACCCGAGAAGGCATCAGCAGAAAGTCGGCACCGGCATAAATGGTATGCGCCAGTTTTTCGTTATAACCGATATAGGCATTATAATTCCCGTGGTAAAACTGCTGTAAACTTGAAAGTTCATTTTCTACATTCGGATCGCCCGAACCCAAAATAAGCATATTGATTTCGCCTTGGTTTTGATGCAAAGCGACACTGCAAATCTGGGGCAATAGATCGGCGCCTTTTTCACCGACCAATCTACCGATAAAAGTGAAAAGAGGTTTGCTAGGATCGAGATTAAAATGGGAGCACAAAAACGCTTTATTTTCTATTTTTCCTTTTTTGAAATCCTTCAGCGCATAATTTTTTTCAAGGAGTGCATCGGTTTCGGTATTCCAGACTTCGGTGTCGATACCGTTTAATATTCCGAGTGATTTCGGACGTTCCCAACGCATTAGGTTTTCGAGACCGTTCGCGTGATTGCTGATTTCATCGAGATAACTCGGTGAAACTGTGGTGACTTTCCACGAACATTTGATGGCCGAAGCGAGCGGATTGATCGTTCCGTTCCATTCTAGATAACCAATTTTCGAGAGTTCAAATTGTGGCAGGTAATGCAATTTATCATAACCAAACCAACCCTGATACTGCCCGTTGTGAATGGTCAGGATTGTCGGTACGTTTTTTAAATGCTGATAGTTGAAACAATGCTGCACCATAAATGGAATCAAAGCGGTATGATGGTCGTGGCAATGCAAAATGTCGGGATATTGGTTGGTTTCGATGAGCCAATTCAAAAATGCGATTTGAAATGACAGGAAACGTTCCGTGTCGTCTTCATACGAATATACATTCGGACGGTCGAACAATTCCGGAATCGCAATTTGGTATAATTCAAAACCGAGCTTATTCGTTTTCTCCTTCGCAATAGTATAGGAGAACAGAAAGTAACCCAATTTGAGTTGTCCCTGGTGCACGACATCATACTCGTTTTCCTGGAAGAATTTGTTGTTATACGCCGGTACGACCACTTTCGTATTTTGCCCACTCTTGTTTAGATATTTGGGTAAAGCACCAACAACATCGGCTAAACCACCAACTTTTGCGACGGGATAACATTCGGCACTGAGATGAAAAATTTGCATGAAATGAGAAATAAGAATCGTATTAAAAATCTAAATTTAGAAAATAAAATCGAAAAACCCGAAAACGTTATCGTAATTGATAAAATTTTCGGGTTTTACTATTTTTTGGAGGCTTAAGAATTCAGGAATGCGACCAAATCTTTGTTGAGCCTATCCTTGTCGGTATAGAAAAGTCCGTGTGGCGAACCTTCATATATTACATAACGGCAATCCGGAATTAGCTGCGCTGATTTTTCGGACGATATTCCAATGGGTACGGTTTGGTCTTTTTCGCCATGAATGATGAGTGTTGGTACTTTTAAAGCTGCCATTTCCTCGCGAAAATCTGTCGTAGCAAATGCTGTAGCGCACTGTAATGTCGCACGGGGTGAAGCGAATGCACATAACATGCGGTAATACTCCAACAGCGGAGCGCTTAGTGATTTGTTGAGCAATCCGACGCCAAAAAAAGTTTTTCCAAAGTCATCAAGGAAACCGATACGGTCATCCCGCATAGCCTTTGCCATTTTGTCGAACGCTTCTTGGGGTACGCCTTCGGGATTGTCTTCTGTTTTGAGCATGAACGGTGGAACAGCAGAAACTAGAATCGCTTTGGATACCTTCTTTCCGGCATGGCGGCTGAAATAACGCACGACTTCTCCGCCGCCCATTGAAAATCCCACGAGTGTTACGTCTTCGAGTGCAAGTTTGTCGATGATGGCTTTTAAATCGTCGGTCATCGTGTCGAAATCATAGCCATTCCAAGGCTGGGAAGATTTGCCAAAACCACGCCTGTCATAGGCAATGACTCTGAAATTATTTTCTACCAGTGTTTCAATTTGGTATTCCCACATTTCGTTCGACAGCGGCCAGCCGTGTATAAGAATAACGGGCTTTCCGGAACCGTAATCTTTGCAAAAAATCTGCACGCCGGGTGCAGTTTCAATATATTTGCTTGTATTAGCTTGATTGTTGTTGTTTTCCATTTTACTTTTATTTTTTACATTAGATATTTTTTTGCACTTAGTTCGTTGTGAACTGCGATATAAAGCCATCCAAAATTCCGATTTCTTTATCTGAAAAGGTTATAGGATTCAGTATAATACTTACAGGATTAATTTTTAAAATACAATCTATGGATATCACTTGGTCTGATTTTGAAAAAGTGGAAATGCGTATCGGAACGATTATCGATGTGGCAGATTTCCCCGAGGCACAAAAGCCTGCATATCAAATCACGGTCGATTTTGGTGATCAAATCGGCATCCGAAAATCATCGGCGCAAATCACCAAACGCTACCAAAAACAAGATCTAATTGGGAAGCAGATTGTCGCGGTAGTCAATTTTCCTAAAAAGCAAATCGGTAAATTCATGAGTGAATGCTTGATTCTGGGTTCAGTCGGACAACAAAATGATATTGTGCTTTTGACTCCAGATTTGAAAGTCGATAATGGGCTGCGCATCGGATAATGTAAACCTATAAAGACCAAACAAAATAATGTAACGGAAATTTAGGGTTTCATTACGAAATTTACCAACCCAAAATTCGTTACTATTGAGTATACTTAAGTAAACGCGTTATTTTTAAAGCATTTATAGCGGGAAATTAAATTTATTTTTACGGAATGAACAAGTCATTGCTCATTGTTTTCACGTTGTTGCTGCTGCCATTTTTTGGATTCGGATTTACCTTTACGGTAACGCCAACGCCTGAAACTTGCACAGGTAATGGTATGCTGACATTTAATCCCAGCAATGTTGATTCCAATGGTACTATCGTCTATGAAATCTACAAACTGCCTAATGCAGTTGTTCCGATTGCGACCGTCAGCACGAATACTTATAGCGGACTTTCGGCGGGCAATTACCGTATCATCGCTAAAGAAACAGTCGGTGCGACGGTCACTACGCAACAACAAGAAGCGACTATTGCGAATCAGGTCGTTCCTTTGCTGTTCACCGTGCAAAGTTTTAATCAAGCCTGTTCCAGCAATAGCAACATTTCGGTAAATACCACTTCCGGCGTGGCTGTTTCTTATGAAATTTTCTCAGGACCGATTACATTCCCACTTCAAACCACAAACACTTTTTCAGGACTGCCGGTAGGCGTCTATCGAATCCGGGTTTTTGACAGTTGCGGCACCGGCATCGTTTCAACATTTACGGTAACCTTAAATCCAACCGGACTCACGATTGGTCCGGCGACCTATACGAATGTGGTACCGGCATCTTGCAGTCAATCGGTTGCCAGCCATACTATAACGCCGACCTCAGGAACCGTGATCGGATACCCGTTGCAAATTCAGTTTGATGTACATCCACCAGGTGGAGCTCCTACGCAAACTTTCAACAGTACATTGGCTACAGGTAACCCGAATTCACAGGCGATCTCGGAAACCATTCCTACTTTTCCGAATCAAAATTACGATTATGATGTCACGATTACCGATTCGTGTGGATCTGTTTTTACGCAGAATTTTCCGGTAAATCAGAATATTTTATTGACGCCGATTGTTTATGATTTGGACTGTAATGCGTATTATTTTGAATTGAAACCCGGCAATCATACGCCTCCGTATACTTTAAATTTCATCAGCGCACCACCTGGTTTTAATCCGATTAATTTCAATGCTGACTATCCCGGACCTTACACAACGCCTGCTGTCGTTTTTGGAGGCACAACGGCACAAACACCAACCGGAACTTACCAAGTGAATGTTGTGGATTCATGCAGTCGATCAAATACGATTACGTTCAGTATCGTTAATTTTCCAGCGTCGGCTTCCGCCGTAGCGACCAATAATGGTTGTGCTAGCAATTCTGGTAAAATTGTGGTTTCGATTCAAGCCTACAAAGTCGTGACGGCAATTATTACCAGTTCGCCCAGCGATTATCCGTTTCCGTTGCCGCATGATGTGACGGCGTCTGTTGATCCTACGTTCGGTATTTTGACTTTAGATCCCGTGCCCTTAGGTGATTATGTAATCAGTGTGACAAACAATTGCGGTCAGGTAATGAGCCCGTTGAATGTCACTGTGCCGGTTTACTTGAATCAAGGATTGACAAGCGATGTAAGGCCGGGCTGCGATTTGACGCAAAGCGCCGTAAAAATTTCAAGTGCCAATGCACCGCTGATCAATATTAGTATTACGGCTGCTCCTGCCGCGTTTAGCCCTGCATTGCCTTATAATGGAACTGCCAATATTGCAACGGAGGGCAGTTTCTACGGGAATCAATTGCCCGAAGGAAATTATACTTTTGTCGCGACAGACCTATGTAATTTCACCAATACGATTGTTGTAAACATCATCCGTGGTTACACGATTACCTCGAATTCTTTTTCGCTGCAGGCCAATTGTGGTTCGTTTGATATTCCGTTGAATTTTGTGAGCAACGGAACGACCAATGAAGCTTTCTGGCTACAAAAATTAGTCGATCCCGCGAATGATGTTTGGGGTCATCCGGCTACTGAAATCGTATATGCTGATGGAGCGGTTCCTACTGTTTTAAACAGTTACCCTTTGGTGAATAATGCGACGAATTACAATTTGATTTTCAACGGCATATTCCGGATTATACACAGTTTTGCGACGTATAATAATGGCGCCGATTTTAATAGTGGAACGGTAACTTCTTTGAATAAAGACTGTATCGAAGTTTTGAGCCCAACATTATCGTTCAATCAAGTGCTTGAAATTACCGATGCCTATCGAATGCCCTGCACCAACAACGGGAATCTAGATGTCGTGATCGCCGCCAATGGAACCGCACCGATTCATTACACCATTATTGAAAAAAATGGCGTTCCGTTTGGTTTCGACAATTTCAATTCTAATATTTTTTACAATTTAGATCCTGCGATTTATACCTTTCAAGTCGAAGACAATTGCGGCAATATAGTCAACCGTCTTTTTGATGTCAACATCTTATTGTCGCTCGTAACGATTGCCAAACCGAGTGATCTTTTCCAATGCCAAAACATCATTACAAACAACGAAATTTTTGATTTGACCTCACAGAATGCGGTCATATTAGGAGCTCAAGACGCGGCAGATTTTACCTTAAGTTATCATGAGTCGATCGCTGATGTTCAGAATAATAGCAATCCGATTCAAAATTTGTCAGCATTCAATCCTAATACAAATCCCAAAACCATTTATGTGCGCTTGGTTTATAACGAACTCCCGAATTGTTACGAAACCACTTCGTTTGATTTGCTGGTCGGACAAGTTCCAGTATTGAATTTGAATCCGACTTACCTGAGCTGTTCATCGAATCCAATAATGCTTGACGTTTCCCCAGGCAATCTGCCGACGACGACCTATTTATGGTCAGATGGTTCAACGAATTCGGCGATTACTGTGAGTCAACTTGGCGTAACGAATCTCACCGTTGTAGCCACGAATGCTTATGGATTATCAGGAAGCTGCACAACGGCGAAAGATATCGCCGTGACCATTTCCGATCTGCCGGTGATTGATCGTTTTGAAGTTGTAGATTGGACGGCCGATGAAAACAGCATTACGGTTTTGACTTCCAATACCAGTTCGTTCGAATATTCGCTGGACGGCATCAATTATCAAGATGAAAACACCTTTAACAATTTAAAACCTGGCGTTTACACCATTTATGTTCAAGATAAACTCGGTTGCAGTTTTACGAAAAAGGAAGTATGGCTGCTGTACTACCCGAATTTCTTCACCCCGAATGATGACACGTATAATGACACCTGGTTTATCGACAATGGAGGTTTCGAACCCGATTTGACGGTTACTATTTTTGATCGCTACGGGAAGTTGATCAAATATTTAGACGCTAACGAAAGCTGGGATGGCATGTATAATGGGCGTCAAGCCGTTTCGACAGATTATTGGTTTGTCGTGACGCGCCAAGACGGTCGAACCCATCGTGGACATTTTACTTTAAAGCGATAGTAGCGTAGCATGTTCCATTTTAAACGCAAATTCACAGAGTATACCATCATAAATCTGCGAATCTGCGGTTGCTTTTTTAATCATTTTGCTATCTTTAGCCAAAATTGAAAACTATGGATTTCTCAGCAAAAATGCTCCGTGACGACGCGCTCAAAGGAAAAGTGATTGTGGTTACCGGCGGCGGAAGCGGATTGGGTAAAGCGATGACCCAGTATTTTTTAGAACTCGGCGCTCAAGTCGCAATTACTTCAAGGGATTTAGAAAAATTGAAATCCACCGCAGTTGAACTCGAAACCAAAACTGGTGGAGCCTGTTTGCCATTGGCTTGTGACGTACGTCATTACGATCAAGTGGAAGCGATGCTAGCAGAAGTTTTGAAAGCCTTCGGGAAAGTCGATGTGTTGCTGAATAATGCTGCAGGAAATTTTATCTCACCGACGGAGCGGCTGTCTGCAAATGCTTTTGATACGGTCATCGACATTGTTCTGAAAGGCTCGAAAAACTGCACGCTCGCTTTTGGAAAACATTGGATTGATACGAAACAAACTTCCGCAACAATTCTCAATATCGTTACGACTTACGCGTTTACGGGTTCGGCTTATGTCGTTCCGAGTGCTACTGCAAAAGCCGGTGTTCTGGCAATGACGCGGAGTCTGGCGGTCGAGTGGGCGAAATACGGCATCCGTTCGAACGCGATTGCACCAGGACCATTTCCTACCAAAGGCGCGTGGGACCGACTGTTGCCGGGCGATTTGGCGGAAAAGTTCGATATGGCGAAAAAAGTACCACTCAAACGGGTGGGCGATCATCAGGAGTTGGCGAATCTTGCCGCGTATTTGGTGTCTGATTTCTCTGCGTACATCAATGGGGAAGTCGTTGTGATTGATGGCGGAGAATGGCTTAAAGGCGCCGGACAATTTAATTTGCTCGAACAGATTCCGGAGGAAATGTGGGATATGTTGGAGATGATGATTAAGGCCAAAAAAAATAATTGATAATTAACAATTGATAATTGATAGTTATTTTCAAGAGCTGGTTCCGGCTATCCACTAAATCTTTTGCGCCAAACACTGGCACAAAAGGATACCGTTCCTATCCGGGCTAGGGCAATTCGTAAGTATTGATTTCCCGTCATCGAGAGCTAATTATCAATTATCAATTGTCAATTATCCATTAATCAGCTTATTAACTTTTGTTAACAAATAACCCTTGAAAAACCCATAATTAATTGTATTTTTACGGCTCAAAATTGAAAAAAATAAATGGGTAAAATCATTGCTATTGCCAACCAGAAAGGCGGTGTTGGAAAAACGACCACCTCGGTAAATTTGGCGGCTTCGTTGGGTGTTTTAGAAAAGAAAGTGTTGCTGATCGACGCCGATCCACAGGCGAATGCAAGTTCTGGTTTGGGTATTGACATTGACAATGTGACCGTCGGGACCTATCAAATGCTCGAACACAGCAATACGCCCGAAGAAGCAATTCTCAAAACGTCAGCGCCGAATGTGTGGGTGATTCCTGCGCATATCGATTTGGTGGCGATTGAGATTGAATTGGTCGACAAGGAAAACCGCGAATACATGCTCAAACAGGCTTTGGCGAGTGTCAAAGATCAGTACGATTATATTCTTATTGACTGCGCGCCATCATTGGGCTTGTTGACATTGAATGCGTTGACGGCTTCGGATTCCGTGATCATCCCGATTCAATGTGAATATTATGCTTTGGAAGGATTGGGGAAGTTGCTCAATACAATAAAAAGCGTGCAGAAAATACACAATCCCGACCTCGATATTGAAGGCTTGCTGCTGACGATGTTCGATTCGAGATTGCGTCTGTCAAACCAAGTGGTTGAAGAAGTGCAGAAGCATTTCAATGACATGGTTTTTTCGACCATCATACAACGAAATGTCAAATTGAGCGAAGCACCGAGTTTCGGCGAAAGTATCATCAATTACGACGCAACGAGCAAAGGCGCAACAAATTACTTGCATTTGGCTCAAGAAATAATTAAGAAAAACACGATTTAGATTTATGTCACAAGCTGTAAAAAAACAAGCATTGGGAAGAGGATTATCTGCCTTGTTGAAAGATCCTGAAAACAATATTCAGTCGGTCAATGACAAGAATGCCGACAAAGTGGTTGGGAATATCATTGAGCTTGAAATTGATGTGATTGAGATTAACCCATTTCAACCGCGTAGTAATTTCAATGAGGAATCATTGCAGGAACTTGCGATTTCCATTCGGGAGCTTGGTGTGATTCAGCCGATTACGGTTCGTAAATTAGACTTCAATAAATACCAATTGATTTCTGGAGAACGCCGTTTGCGCGCTTCGAGAATTAATGGAATGACGACGATACCGGCTTACATCCGAATTGCAAATGACCAAGAATCGCTTGAGATGGCGCTTGTTGAAAACATCCAACGACATGATTTAGATCCGATCGAAATCGCACTTTCATACCAACGTTTGATCGACGAAATCCAACTCACACAAGAACAAATGAGCGAACGCGTTGGTAAAAAACGGTCTACGATTGCGAATTATCTACGTTTACTAAAACTCGATCCGATCATCCAGACCGGAATCCGCGACGGATTTATCTCAATGGGCCATGGCCGCGCGATCATCAATATCGAAGACCAAGATGTTCAGACTGATATTTACCAAAAAATCGTGAGTCAGAACTTATCGGTGCGCGATACCGAAGCGTTGGTTAAAAGCTATCAGGAAAGCCTCAAGCCTACTGCCAAAAAGGCGATAAAAACCACCACATTCGCGATTGCTGAAGATGAAAAGAAAGCGATTTCAAATTACTTCGGCGCCAAAGTCGATGTGAAAATGGCAGGTGGAAAAGGCAAAATCACAATCCCATTTCATTCCGAAGAAGATTTCCACCGAATCATCAAACTGATCAAAGGCTAAGTGCACAAATTCATTATCATACTGCTATTGTTCTTCTGTTGCGGCAACCATACGGTTTTCAGTCAGGAAAAGGATGCACCGCTTTTGATAACCAAAGATTCTATAAGAGACAAAGATATCAACCCTTTGGCACCGGCAAAAGCGGCTTTTTATTCTGCGATCTTGCCCGGTTTGGGTCAAGCCTACAACAAAAAATACTGGAAAATTCCTTTGGTGTACGGTGCTTTGGGTACAACACTTTATTTTTTCACTTCGAACAACAAGAAATACCACGAATTCCGCGACGCTTACAAAGACCGTTTGGCAGGAAATCCGGATCCGAAATATGATTACCTCGATGATTCACGATTGATTCAGGCGCAGCGTTTTTACCGCAGAAACCGTGATCTTTCGATGTTGTTAACCGTCGCATTCTATGCTTTGAATATCATTGACGCCAATGTGGATGCGCATTTAGGACAATTCAATGTTAATGATAACCTATCGGTTCGCCCGGATTTATATCCTGATGAACGGTATCGAAAACCTACTGTTGGACTCGCATTAAACTACAAATTCAAATGAAAATAGCGCTTCTCGGATACGGCAAAATGGGACAAATCATTGAGCAGGTGGCGTTGTCTCGGGGGCATGAAATCGTGCTGCGGAAAACGGGTAGCAGTAGTTTTGATGGACTCGATGCTGCCGATGTAGCCATCGATTTTAGCATTCCGGCTGCAGCGGTGAGTAACATTTCGGTTTGTTTGAGTACTAATATTCCGATTGTCTCGGGAACGACAGGCTGGCTTTCAGAATATGACGATATGGTATCGTTGTGCAACGAAAAAAAGGGCGCCTTTATTTACGCATCGAATTTTAGTTTGGGTGTTAATATTTTTTTTGAATTGAATGCGTATTTGGCTAGAATCATGTCGAAATTCGACGATTATAAAGTATCGATGGAGGAGATCCATCACACGCAGAAACTCGACGCACCCAGCGGCACCGCAATTATATTGGCCAACGGAGTCATAGACCATTCTGATTATTCAAGTTGGACCTTGGGAAATGCAAAGGAAGATCAGATCTTAATTGATGCCAAAAGAATGGAGAATGTTCCGGGAACGCATACGGTAATGTACAATTCGACTGTGGATGCCATCGAAATCAAGCATACGGCGCACAACCGCGAAGGTTTCGCCTTAGGAGCCGTGATCGCCGCCGAATGGATTGTCGGGAAAACCGGCGTATTTACAATGAAAGACGTATTAAATTTAAAATAACAAGCATAATCAAATTTTTACATTTTATTTTTCAGCCGAAATCTAGAATCTAAAATCTAAAATATTATGACACTATTGCAATGGTTTGTGTTTTTTCTGATTCTTCAAGTCGTTCACTGCATAGGCACCTGGAAAATGTATGAAGCTGCTGGCAGAAAGCGTTGGGAAGCCGCGGTGCCCATATACAATGCTATCGTACTGATGAAAATCATCAACCGCCCAACTTGGTACACCATTTTGCTTTTTATTCCGATTGTAAACCTGATTATGTTTCCGGTAGTTTGGGTTGAAACCCTGCGCAGTTTTGGAAAGAACACGACAATGGATACCATTTTAGCAATCGCTACTTTAGGATTGTATGTGGCTTATGTAAATTACACCCAGCCGCTGAACCACATTCCGGATCGTAGTTTAGTGCCTACTAATAAAGGTGCCGACACGGTTAGTTCATTGCTGTTCGCGATTGTCGTGGCTACGATCGTTCATACGTATGTGATGCAGCCGTACACGATTCCAACTTCGTCTTTAGAAAAATCATTGCTCGTTGGCGACTTTTTGTTCGTCAGCAAATTTCATTATGGCGCGCGCGTACCGATGACTACCGTTGCGATGCCGATGGTGCATGATACGATTCCAGTATTGCAAAAGAAATCTTATCTCAACAAGCCGCAGTTGCCTTACTTGCGTTTTCCGGGCTTGCAAAAAATCGAAAAGAATGACATCGTTGTTTTCAATTGGCCCGTCGATACGGTTTATAAATTTTTCGATACTTCCACGAGAAAAGCAAACAAGCCCATCGACAAAAAATCGAATTATGTGAAAAGATGCCAAGGAACACCGGGCGATATGCTCCAAATCAAAGATGGCGTGGTGTTCATCAATGGAAAAGAATTGCAACTGCCCGAAAGAGCAAAACCTCAGTATTCGTATACGGTAACGACAAACGGTCAAACATTCGATCCGACTTATATCGTCAAAGAACTTCACATCACCGATGGCGTATACCAAACCGCTCCCAATACCTTCATCTTTTCGGCTTTAACGACCGAATCAGCCGAGCGTTTGAAAAACAATCCAATCGTCACCAATATTACGAGAAACATCTCGCACGATCCGGAACCTAGTGTGTTTCCTCAGGTTGCGAATGGATGGAACAAAGACAACTACGGACCGATTTATATCCCTGAAGCTGGAAAAACCGTGCCTTTGAATGCGCAGACTTTGCCTTTCTATAAAAGACTCATTTCGGAGTATGAAGGCAATGACCTGAAAGCGACCGGCAATGAAATCAGAATCAACGGCAAAATAGTTAATTCGTATACTTTCCAGCAAAACTACTATTGGATGATGGGAGACAACCGACACAATTCGGAAGACAGTCGCTATTGGGGCTATGTTCCCGAAAATCATATTGTAGGAAAACCAGTTTTCATTTGGATGAGTCTAGATTCACACGCGAGCGGCTTAGACCGGGTTCGCTGGGAGCGCATGTTTACAACCGTTGGCGGGGACGGACAACCTTATTCGTATTTCAAATTTTTCTTGATTGCATTGGCGGCATATTTCGGAATTACGTTTTTCTTGAATAAGAAAAAAGAGAATCAATAAAGTGTAATCGTTTAATCGTGGATTTTATTAAGCTGCGCTCCATACAGTTCGGCTGCGCCTCGGGTGTTTAGTTGTTTTTGAAGCTAATCCCGCTTTCCACTAAATCTTTTATGCCGAACGCCGGCACAAAAGGCTATCGTTCCAAGTGCGCAGCATTCACCGAACACTTAAATAAAGTAAATGTTAGGTGAGGTAATCGGGGCTAACGAATCATCCAAATCAGCACTTTCGATTACACGATTAAACAAATTAACGATTCAACAACAAAAATGAACATCCTAATCCATCCCACATACTTCCCATCAATCAGCCACTTCGTTGCGATGGCTCAGGCCGATTCGATCACGTTTGAGATGGACGATAATTTCCAGAAGCAGACGAACCGAAACCGCACCTTAATTTACAGCCCGAACGGATTGCAATTACTGAATATCCCAATAAAACATTCCAAAGAAAAGCATCAGAAGACCAAAGAAGTCAAACTCGAAACCGCCTTCGATTGGCAGAAGCAGCATTTCAAATCGCTAGAAGCGGCTTACAGAACGTCGCCATTTTTTGAGTATTTTGAGGATGCGATTATGCCGATTTTTACGAAGAAGCATACGTTTCTGATGGACTTAAATCTAGAAACCATGGCCATCGTTTGCAAATGCCTCGGGATGCCTTTTGAATACAACCAAACGATCGAATATTTTCATGAAGTTGCGGACCACACCGATTTGAGATCGCTCGCCAACGGAAAAAAAGATAGCGCCGTTTTTGAATCTTATACGCAGGTATTTGGTGACAAACATGGTTTTCTAAGCAATCTGAGTATTTTGGATTTACTTTTCAATGAAGGGAGGTTTGCGCTGGATTACCTCAAAAACCAAACGTTGTAAATTACTCTTCAATTTCCAATCGCGTCATGATCGGATAATGATCGGAGTTTACAAAGTCGGGAAAACTTTCGAAATTTTTAACTTTCATTATTCCATCAGCAAAAATATAATCGATGCGCGCCGGGTAATATTTGAAATGGTACGTATTGCCAAAACCTTTTCCGGCTTCTTCAAAAGTGTCGTTTAAAGTTCCTTTGATGCTGCGATATACATACGAATACGCACTATTGTTCATGTCACCGCAAATAATAACCGGGAAATCGCAGCGATTCTTATGGTTCATAATGATTTCGGCTTGCTGCTGTTGTTTTCGAAAAGCGATGCTGATGCGGTTGAAAACCATTTCGGATTTCTGCTGGTTGATTTCATCGATATTTTCAGAAATCTCGTTGACATCGGGTGAAATTTTAATCGACTGTAATTGCATGTTGTAAACCCGAACAATGTCCTTGCCCTTTTTGATGTCTGCGAATATCGCACTGTTGTTCGATTTTGGAAAAACCAAATGCCCCTCGTCGATAATGGGAAATTTCGAAAATATCGCCAGGCCAGTTTTGATTTTATTGCCCTGCATGTAAATGTACCGATACGGATACACCTTGAGATCGATCTGCGCACCGGCGGAATACTCTTGAATACAAAGAATATCAGGATTTTTATCGGTAATAAAAGTCTTAATGTAAGCCACGACGTCAGTATCGGGAAGCCAACTGAACAAATTAAACAGCCGCACATTATAACTCATGACTATAAAATCCTTATCGGTTTTGGGAATATTAACGGCCGAAAATTTATACAATCTATTGATGAAGGTTATGCCCATGAGTAGCACCAATCCAGACAGCAGTATTTGTCTTTTAAATTGGAGCAGCCAAAAGATAAAAAATAACCCGTTGAGGATTAACAATAGCGGCAGCATCAAGGTCAGGACGGATAAAAGCGGAAATAATTTGGGTGCTAAAAAGGGTAGTACATAGGCCAGAAATGTCAATACAGCCAACACTATATTGAAAAAAAACATGCCTTTGTTGAACCACGATAGCTTCTTCATTACGGCTTTCCTGCTTTAAATAAAAATTCTTTTTCTGCTTTGGTCAGACTGTCGTAACCTGATTTACTGATCTTGTCGAGAATCTCGTCAATTTGTTGCTGGGTTTTGTCTTTCGTTACAATTTTAGATGCTTTCTCCGTTGGTTTGATGTTGTAATTCCGATGCACTTTTTTGAAGGGTTGCGCTTTTTTTGGAGCCAACAGATTCGATGCACCATCTACAACAGTAGTAACGACTTTGCTCATATCAGTGCCGTTCTGCAGTAGTTTTATGAACAGAAACCCGAAAAATGCTCCTGACAAATGAGCGATGTGACCGCCGGTATTTTCTGTAAAAATCTGAATCAAATCGAGTAATAAAATAACCGCAGTGAATTGCCACAATTTGACATTACCTATCAAAAGCAAGCGCAAATTCATCAACGGCGAGTACGTAGCGGTAGCCACCAAAATAGCCATAATGGCTCCCGAAGCGCCAACAATGGACGAACTGCTTTCAGGGCTTAAGAGTTTATAAATTAAAGTAAAGACGAGACCGGCAAAAATACCGCTGAGCAAGTACAAACCTAAAAGTTGCTTTTGTGAAAAGAACGTCAAGAAAATCCGACCGGCGAAATTCAACACGATCATATTGAAAAGCAGGTGAAAAAACCCGGCGTGAAAAAAGAAATACGTCAGCAATGTCCATGGCTTATAAAGTACTTCGATGCTGTTTGATGATAGGGCAATCCAAGTTGGGAAATCGAAAAAACCCATACGGAAGCGATAGAAAAAGACAATCGACAAAAGAAAAACGCCACAATTCCAGTAGATCAGTTTTTGTTCAAAACCACCTAGTTTGTATTGTAACTTTAAATCGTCTAAGATGTTCATTAGTTTAGATTTTTTGGAGGTTAGAAATTAGACCGCTTAGCTGTTAGATACACCTTTTACTGTTTTTATTTCTTACTTCTCATTTCTCAATTCTTATTTAATTCCAACGGTTCTTTCCAAACTGGTTTTTCTTCCAATACCACATCATCAAGAAACCGACGAGTGCGCCACCGATATGGGCGAAATGGGCAATACCGCTTGCTCCGCCAAAAATAGATTCCCCCGAAACACCAAGAATCAAATCGATTACTAATAATCCAGGTACGAAATATTTGGCTTTGATCGGAATTGGAATAAACATTAGCGCCAATTCTGCGTTCGGAACCATAAACGCAAACGCAACCAAAAGCCCGTAAATCGCGCCTGATGCACCGACTGCTGGAGAAGCAAATGCACCTGCAAAATTTGACAAGCCCGAGTTGCCGAGCGTGTCGACCCAACGCGAATCCATTTGACCATTGTTGAGCAAACCGTAGATTTCCGTTGGGTTAAATCTAGCATCAATCAAAGCGTCTAATCCGTGATGGAACATGAAATAATTCACGCCCGTATGCAATATAGCCGCGCCTAATCCACAAGAAATATAGAAAAACAAAAACTTTTTTCCGCCCCAAAAATGCTCCAAAGCAGACCCAAAGGAATAAAGCGCAAACATATTAAATGCAATGTGCATGATCCCACCGTGCATAAACATATGGGTCAACGGCTGCCAGTATTGGAACTTATCATTTTCAAAAAAGAAAAGCGATAAATAGTCGTAGGCTTGTTCACCCACCATCTCAGTGCCAATAAAAAATAAAACATTAAGGATCAACAGTTGTTTTACTGTAGGCGTAATCTGCATCATAGCGCGAATTTTTTGTCTATATCTTCCACACGCATCGTAATGAAAGTAGGTTTCTGAAATGGAGAAACGTTAGGTTCTTTGCAAGCGAACAAACCGTTCACAAGGTTTTCCTGTGCTGCCTCCGTTAAATAAGTGCCATTTTTTACGGCTAAACTTTTCGCCATCGATTTGGCGATAGTATCATTTTGACTAAAACTGTTTTCGGGAACGCCGTCTTGCAAATCCCGTAAAAGCTGTTCCAATACAGCATTGACTTCACTTTCGGTGACGTTTGCCGGTATGCCTGAAATCACGATGTTGTCGTCATTCGTCGATTCGAAAACAAAGCCGGTGTTCGATAGCGCGAGTTGAAGTTCTCGGATCAATACCATTTCGTTGCTCGAGAAATACAAATGCAGCGGAAACAGTAACTGCTGGCTTGAGGCGTGGTGCACGGTCATATTGGTTAGAAACTGCTCGTATAAAATGCGTTGGTGCGCGCGCTGCTGATCAACGATGACCATCCCTGATTTGATCGGATTGACGATGTATTTGCGGTGAATCTGATAGGTTTTGTTGCCTTGTTGCTCATTTTCGTTTTCGCCAAACAAAGGTGCAGTCAAATCTTCACTTTCGAATTGCATGCTGCCGACTTCCGTGATACTATCGGTGTCTTCTTTCAAACCCACGTACAGACTTTCCCAGGAAGCCGAGGATTTGGAACGTTCATTTTCATTAAAACTCAGCCTTCTTGATTTCGATTTTTCGACCTGATGCGCATTCTGTTTTTCTTCGGCAAACGGATTGTAATTTCCATCGACCTGAATCGTCGGATAAGGCGCTTCGGTATTCTTATAGTGATAAGGCGTGTCTAAATTCGAGTCTCTTTCGAAATCCAAAATCGGAGCAACGTTGAATTGTCCCAAGCTGTGTTTGATTGAAGAACGCAGAATCGCATACAGCGCTTGCTCATCATCAAACTTGATTTCGGTTTTTGTCGGATGAATGTTGATGTCGATTGAATGCGGTGGCACCGTCAAAAACAAAAAATAACTTGGTTGTGCGCCTTCTTTGAGTAAGCCTTCATAGGCATTCATCAACGCATGGTGCAGATAACCGCTTCTGATGTAGCGATCATTTACAAAGAAAAACTGTTCGCCTTTGCTCTTTTTTGAAAATTCGGGTTTGCCTACAAATCCGTCAATCGTCAGTAAGTCGGTTTCTTCCTGAACGGGTACCAACTTTTCGTTTGTTTTTCCTGAAAAAATCGTGACAATGCGTTGTCTTGAATTGCTAGCGGGTAAAATATAAACTTCGCTTCCATTGTGATAAAATGCAAAGTGAATGCTCGGATGCGCCAATGCCACGCGTTGGAATTCATCAATGATATGGCGCAATTCAATCGTGTCAGACTTCAAGAAATTGCGACGCGCGGGAATGTTGAAAAATAAATTCTTAACGCAAAACGAAGTGCCTTTTGGCAGTACGGCGACTTCCTGAGACAGAAACTTGCTGCCTTCAATAATCAAATGCGTGCCTAATTCTTCTTGCTCTTGCTTGGTTTTGAGTTCAACATGCGCAATCGCTGCAATCGATGCCAGCGCTTCACCGCGAAAACCTTTAGTATGCAGTTTAAACAAATCTTCGGCTTGGCGGATTTTAGAAGTGGCATGTCTTTCAAAACACAAACGCGCATCGGTTACGCTCATTCCGTTACCGTTATCGACTACTTGGATCAGTGTTTTTCCGGCGTCTTTGACAATCAGTTTGATATCGGTGGCTTGCGCATCGACGGCATTTTCGAGCAGTTCTTTCACGACAGAAGCCGGACGTTGCACCACTTCGCCGGCGGCGATTTGATTGGCAACGTGATCGGGAAGTAATTGAATGATACTCGACATTTGGTTATTTAATGGTTATATAATTTTTTGCGCAAGGCGTACAAATTTAACTAAATTCCGGTAGCTTTTACAGCCAACTTTATCATAAAAACAAAAAAACCTACTCGAATAAAGCAGGTTTCTTAGATTTTTAATTTTGAAAACTATTCTCCGAGTTTTGGGGTTTTATCTTCAATCTGCAATTGCCCTGATGTGAGTTCTTGCTGGTTTAGCTGGTAATTCAAACCTGCTTGCTGACGCAGATAGGCCATTTTAATCGCTGCAATCGCGGCTTCAGTCCCTTTGTTGCCGTGAATGCCACCGCTGCGGTCAATGGATTGTTGTTCGTCGTTGTCGGTCAGCATGCAAAAAATAACCGGTACATCGGATAACACGTTCAAATCTTTGATGCCTTGCGTTACGCCGTCACATACAAATTCGAAATGCATGGTTTCCCCTTTGATGACGCAACCAATGGCGATAATAACATCGACGTTTTGGGTTTCGATCATTTTTTTGGAACCGTAGATCAGTTCAAAACTTCCGGGAACATTCCAACGCAGGATATTCTGAGGCGCCGCGCCGCAATCCATCAATGCTGTTTCAGCACCGGAAAATAAGCCGTTTGTGACGTGATCGTTCCATTCCGAAACAACAATCCCAAACCGAAAATCTTTCGCGTTTGGGATTGAATTTTTATTGTAATTGGATAAATTTTTATTTGCAGTAGCCATCATTAAAGAATTTAGATTCAAATTTTAGATTTTAGAATCCATCAAATCTGAAATCTGAAATCTAAAATCTAAAATTATTGAGCCAAACCAATCAAAGCATCGACAGTAGAACCTTCGGGCGTGCTTTCGTATTTCTCTTTGATTTCAGTAAAGTATTTCAAGGCATCCGCTTTTTTACCTAAAGCCAAAGCGGTTTGTCCGGCTTTTAGCAAAAATCGTGGCGTTGTTAAGTCGTTTTTATTCATTTCCGAAGCTTTCACGTACTGCTCTAAAGCTTTGTCCTGTTGTTTGTTTTGAGAGTAAGCATCACCAATCGCACCGACGGCCAACACTTTCAACATCGTGTCATCAGCTTTGAAATCCTCTAATGAAGCAATAGCCTGCGTATATTTACCCGTATTTAAGTAAGCGATTCCGGCGTAATAATTTGCCAAGTTTCCTGCAGCCGTGCCTGAATAATTTTCAGCGATCGCTTTAAAACCTAATTTTCCTTTTTCACCATTCAAAGCCAGGTTGAATAATGAATCCGAACTGGTTGGAGCATCAACAGCCTTTTGGAAAGATTGCTGCGCATCAAACATCACGCTTGTTGCTTCGTCTTCCTTAGGTTGTACGATAAATTTCTGGTACATTAAATAACCTACGGTTACCAAAGCGATAGCCGCTACAATACCAAAGATATATTTTTGATTTTTAGCAACCCATTCTTCTGTTTTAGAAGCGGTTTGGTCTAAAGAGTTGAAAACACCAGCCGTGGTACTATCTTTTTCATCAACTTTTACGTCTTCTTCAATGAATGCACCGTCTTTTTCTGCTTTTTCCTTTGGAGTCTTGTAACCTCTCTTATTATATGTTGCCATCTATTTTAAATTAGTGAGCCGCAAAAATAAAATTTTTATTCAAACCGACACAGAAAAAAACGATTTTATATCGAATTTTTTCAAATCACTAGACTTATTGCACAAATCGGTTTTGTTTCGTCAGATTATTTTGGAATACAATTTCTTTTTAAGACCGATTTATCGATATTTTTCAATAATTTGCAGGCGTTTAGAAATCTAAAATTCCTCAAGAAAAATATACGTTTGTCTGCATTCCCATGTATCTAAAATCGATTG
Organism: Flavobacterium sp.; assembly: GCA_031425295.1. Classification (GTDB taxonomy): domain Bacteria; phylum Bacteroidota; class Bacteroidia; order Flavobacteriales; family Flavobacteriaceae; genus Flavobacterium. The sequence goes on from JANPJB010000073.1 coordinate 44,143, forward strand.
CCCTATTCAATTATAAAAACTTCTCGGAAGCCGATTTCGAATTCGACCATAAAATCAATTGCTTCGTCGGTAAAAATGGCGTTGGAAAAACCAATGTGCTCGACGCGATTTATCATTTGGCATATGGGAAAAGTTATTTCAATCCGCTTGCAGTGCAGAATATCAAACATAATGAAGAGTTTTTTGTGATCGATGGTACTTTCGAAATTAAGCATCGAACCGAACAAATTGTCTGTAGCTTAAAGAAAAATCAAAAAAAGATTTTGAAGCGCAACGGAAAACTGTACGAGAAATTCTCAGATCATATCGGATTGATTCCGCTCGTCATCATTTCACCGGCAGATCGCGATTTGATTGTTGAAGGAAGCGAAACCCGCAGAAAATTTATGGATACTGTAATTTCCCAATCCGATTCGGGTTATTTACAGCAACTGATTCGATACCAAAAAATCCTGCAACAGCGCAACGCCTTACTCAAATATTTTGCGTTGAACCATGTTTTTGAAAACGAAACATTGTCGATCTACAATGAACAACTGCACCAAATCGGGCATCAGATCTTCGAAAAAAGAAAAGAATTTTTAGCGGCGTTTATTCCGATTTTCAACACGCATCATAAGGCTGTTACTGGTTCCGAAGAATCAGTCCAACTCGTTTATGAGAGTCAATTGCACGAGAAAGAACTACTGCAACTGCTCGAAGAAAACCTGGCTAAAGATCGGATCGCATATTACACGACGAGCGGTATTCATAAAGACGATTTATCGTTTGAAATCGATGGTTTTCCAATCAAGAAATTTGGATCGCAAGGTCAGCAAAAATCATTTTTAATCGCTTTGAAACTGGCGCAGTTTGAATTCATTAAAAAGCAATGCGGCGAAAAACCGGTACTGTTGTTTGATGATATTTTTGACAAACTCGATGAAAATCGGGTCAGCAAAATTGTAACGATGGTTAATAATGATGAATTTGGGCAATTATTCATCTCCGATACACATCCCGAACGCACCGAAAACATTGTGAAAATGACGCATCAGAGCTATAAAATATTTAATCTTTAATTTAAGAAAAAAATTGTATTTGCAGTATCAAAAATTGACTAATTTTGCGAGGCTGTTTTTAAACTGACTGCTATGAAAGTTCAACATTCACTACTTCTTTTTTTAGGTTTTCTACTGTTCTCTTGTCATGCTCAAAACCATGAGAACTATGAAAATGTTGCACCTTTGGCTTTTGCTGAGAAGGTAAAATCAACAGCAAACGCACAACTCATCGATGTGAGAACGCCCGAGGAATATGCAAGCCAGCATATCGATAATGCGCGCAACATCAATTGGAATGGTGATGACTTTGCCACGCAAGTTCAAAAACTCGATAAAACGAAACCTGTATTTGTGTATTGCACTGTTGGCGGACGCAGCAAAAAAGCAGCTAATAAATTGGCTGAGATGGGTTTTTCTAAAGTATATGATTTACAGGGTGGTATCATGAAATGGAATGCTTCCGGTCTTGCAAAGCCTTCCGATAAAATCATTGGAATGTGTTCGCAGGAGTATGGTGATTTATTGAAAGCGGATCAAAAAGTATTGGTTAATTTTTATGCAGATTGGTGCGAGCCTTGTAAAAAAATGGCGCCGTACATCAAGCAGATGCAAATCGATTTTAAGGGCAAGATTAATATCGTCCGATTGAATGCAGATGAAAATAAAACACTGATTTCGGAACTCAAGATTGATGAACTTCCTGCGGTTTTATATTATGAAAATGCGACTTTGAAATGGAAGCATTTGGGGTTTATGAGTGAAGAAGAATTGAAAAAACAGTTGCAGTAGATGTTATCAAAAGAAACCCTTCAATTTCTCGAAGATTTGAAAGCCAATAACAATCGCGATTGGTTTTTGGCGAATAAAAAAAGGTACGAAGCCTACAAGGCCGACTATCACAAGCTTATTGGTGATTTACTCGAAGTGATGAAACCTTTAGATCCATCGTTGGAAATGCTCGAAGTAAAGGATTGCACATTCAGAATCAACCGCGACATTCGTTTTTCGAAAGACAAGTCGCCTTACAAAACCCACATGGGCATTTGGCTCAGAGCGGGTGCAAAAAACACGGAAACCTCGGGGTATTATCTACAAATCAGTAAGGAAAATTCTTTTGTTGGTGGCGGAATATATTGCCCAATGCCGGAGCAGCTTCAGAAAATCAGAAAGGAAATCAACTTTTTTTATGATGATTTGGAGCAGATTATTCAGGACAAAAACTTTCAGTCGACTTTTGGAAATTTAAGCAGAGATGAGAATACAACGCTAAAAAATCCGCCGCGAGGCTATGACAAAGAACATCCGGCAATTGAATATCTCAAACTCAAAAGCTTTACGGCCATACAAAAATTTAATGCTTCGGCTGCGACACAAAAGGATTTCGTATCTGAAATTAGTAAAAAACTAATCGCCTTAAAACCTTTGAATGATTACATCAACCGCGCATTAATTGCTGAAGAATAGTGACTACGAAAAAGCGAAAAATACTATTTCTTGGCGAAACATACCGTGCCGATGCAATCACCTGGATGAAGGGACTGCAGGAGTTTGGCGATTTCGAGATTCTTACTTGGGAGTTGACGACTTCAAGCTCCGGCTTTGTCAACCGTTTGTCACGCATTTTAGAATACTGCAAAGCACTCATCAATATCAAAAAATTAATCTATGCGAACCAGCCTGATATGGTCATTGCAGAGCGAACCACAAGCTACGGATTCCTTGCAGCATTATCGGGTGTTCAACCTTTTGCAATTGCACAGCAAGGCATCACTGATTTATGGCCAGAGGATTCGATGCTGTTTCCCATCAAAAAAGTGATTCAGAATTATGCTTTCCGAAAAGCAACATTGATACATGCTTGGGGCTTGGTAATGACTTTTTCGATGAAGAAATCGCAGGTCGACATGAGCAAAGTGATGGTGCTTCCGAAGGGCATCAATCTCGATCTTTTTAAGAATAATACTGCTCAAAAAAACAACGGCATTCACGCAATCGTCACCCGTTCGTTATTATCCGAGTACCGTCACAGTACAATTTTAAAGGCTTTTGGAATTTTGAATGAAAGTGGTGTCGACTTCAAACTTACGATCGTTGGCGATGGCGCGCAATTGCCGGCGTTGAAAGCATTGTCGAAGAAATTGAATATCGAACACAAAGTCGATTTTACCGGCAGAATCCCAAATGACAAACTTCCGGAATTGTTGCAGCAGGCGAATTTCTACATCAGCATGCCGATCACCGAAGGCGTCTCAGCCTCATTGTTCGAAGCCATGGCAGCCGAATGCTATCCGATTGTTACCGATGTTTTGGGCAATCAAAGCTGGATAACGCACCGTGAAAACGGTCAACTCATAGCCGTGGATGACAAAGAAATGCTTGCTCGGGAATTGATTTGGGCCTTTGAGAATAAAGAATACAGGGAACAAGTGATCATTAAAAACAGAAAATTCGTGGAAGAAAAAGCCAATTATGCGATCAACATGAAGATTATTGCGGACCGGTACCATGAATTAATAACCAATTATAAAGTCAATTAAGCGTGTGTGGAATTAATGGCATAGTGCATTTGCAATCGCAAAAGAAAGTCGATGAGCGCGTTTTAACTCGAATGCGTGACGCCTTAGAGCATCGCGGACCTGACGATAAAGGTATTTTCATCGATCAGAATATTGGCTTGGGACATCGCAGATTATCAATCTTAGATGTTTCTGACGCCGGTCACCAACCCTTTCTTTCCGAAGATGGGCGATATGCTATGGTTTTCAATGGGGAAATCTACAATTTTAAAGACTTCTACGCCGAATTGAAAAGTCACGGTTATGAAATCAAAACGCATTCGGATACCGAAGTGCTGATGAAACTTTACCAGTGGCAAGGTTTGAAAATGCTGAACCGACTCAACGGTATGTTCGCCTTTGCGATTTGGGATAAATTAGAAAAGAAAATGACCGTGGTTCGCGATAGAATGGGTGTGAAGCCTTTGTATTACGCTTTTTATAATGAAACATTCTACTTCGCTTCAGAACAGAAAGCCATTTTTAAAGCCGGAGTTCCATTGCGGATTGCGCATGCAGGCGTCGAGGAATATGTTTTCAACCGATTTGTTGCAGGAGAAAATACGATGTTCGAACGCGTACAAAAAGTATTGCCCGGACATGCGATGATCATTCACGAAAGTGGAAAAACCGTGACCGAAAAATGGTGGGATTTGAAAAGTGAAATTCAAAACCACGCCCATATTGCAAATCCGCTCGACTGGTTCCGCGAAACTTTCGACAGTTCAATCCGGCTTAGAATGGTCAGTGATGTTCCTGTTGGCGTCCTATTGAGCGCAGGACTCGATTCATCGTCTGTACTTTCCTCATTGCATCATCAGCAATTTAAAGACATTCAGGCGTATACGATCGGCTTTAAGGAAGAAGAGCATAACGAATCGCATTTAGCGAAAAAACTGACCGAACGGTACAATTACGGTTTCAACACCCTGCAATTGGAAGGTTCGGCTTTGTATGATCGTCTGCTTAAAGCAACTTATTTTCAGGATGAACCTTTGATGCACTTGAGTGAACCGCATTTATTGGCGATCTCGCAACTCGCAAAACCGGCAGTCAAAGTATTGCTTTCGGGTGAAGGTGCCGATGAATTGATGGGCGGTTACGTACGCTACAAACCTTTGGAATATCCGTCGTTGCTGCATGCAGTGGGCGCGCTTTCCAATATCGATGCGTTTTCTAAAAAACCACGATTTGAAAAACTCGTTCGCTATGCACAGATCAAGAATAATCGCGACTTGATTATGTATAATGGCTGCAATATTTTCCCAAAAGACATCGCGACTACGTTTGGAATTAAGGGTGAACCGAATAACGAGTACCGTAAAAAAATATACGAGGAAGCCAAATCTTTATACCCCAAAAATCTTAGAAGGCAAGTGCTTTACTTCGACCAACATACCTACTTATGTTCGCTGCTCGACAGAAACGACCGTTGCACGATGGGCGCATCGATAGAATGCCGGGAACCGTTTTTAGACCAACGTTTGATTACCGGTTTAGGATCTCTTGAAGACAAATGGCTTTTTACGGGCAAAAAAGGGAAATTCATCCTAAAATCTTCTATGCAGAACCGTTTGCCAGAGGAAATTTTGAAATTTAGAAAAGTCGGTTTAAGCACACCTTGGGGCGATTACATTACCAAGAGCCCTGACTTTAAAGACGAGCTCGAATCGTTTTCAAGAAGTGACATGTTTCAAATGCCTTATTTTGAAAATATCAATATCAAGAAACTCGTCCAGAACTTACAAAATGGCGACACGCGGATGGTTTCTTACGTGATTCCGTTGTTCATGATGCACATTTGGATGAAGTATTACGTCGAAAAATTTTCAACCGTAATGGAAGTTCTTTAAATTTGAACCGCATGGAAATACACAAACAATTTTCTTTAAAAAACTACAATACCTTTGGGATTGAAGCCAAAGCGAAACAGTTCGTTGCAGTGCACTCACTCGAAGATTTGCGAATGGTTTTGCAGCAAAATGCTGGCGAAAAGAAGTTTGTTTTGGGTGGCGGCAGCAATATGTTGTTGACGCAGGATATCGATGCTTTGGTAATTCACATTGATTTAAAAGGTAAAAAAGTCATCAAAGAAACCGAGGATTTTGTTTGGATCGAATGTCAAGCCGGAGAGCCTTGGCATGCCTTTGTTTTGTGGACGTTGTCGCAAAATTTCGGTGGACTAGAAAATATGTCATTGATTCCGGGAAATGTAGGCACAACGCCGGTTCAGAATATTGGTGCTTACGGCACGGAAATCAAAGACACGATGGTTTCTTGTGAGGCGATGCAAATTGATTCGCAAACGATGAAAACTTTTTCTAATGCGGACTGTCACTTCGGCTACCGTGAAAGTATATTCAAGCAGGAAGCGAAAGACCGATACATCATCACATCAGTCGTGTTTCAATTGACGAAACGCAACCATAAAATCAATACCGCTTACGGCGATATTCAATCGGAATTATCGAAAAAAGCGATTGAAAGTCCAACGATTCAAGATGTAAGCAACGCTGTGATTGCAATCCGTAAAAGTAAATTGCCTGATCCGAATGAACTCGGAAACAGCGGTAGTTTTTTCAAAAATCCGATTTTGCTGAAGACTGATTTTGAGAAAATCCATGCGCGATTTCCTGACATGAAATATTTTGATGTTTCCCCAACCGAAGTCAAAGTACCTGCGGGCTGGCTGATCGAACAAGCTGGTTTTAAAGGGAAACGATTTGGTGACGCTGGTATCCATAAGAATCAAGCGTTGGTTTTGGTGAATTACGGCAATGCGACTGGTCAGGAAATTTTAAGTGTTTCAAAAGATATCCAAGAAACGATCTACAACACTTTTGGGATTCGCATTGAGGCGGAAGTCAATGTGATTTAGGTTTAAGCGAATTTGCACTTTGCGTCTCTGAGTCTTTGCGGGATAAATTTACTAAAACGAATTTCACGAAGTTTTCAGAGGTTAATAATTTTTTTCGTGGCCTCGATTAACGTCGCGTCATCTTTCGCAAAACAAAATCGAATGCATTTTGAATCGTTGTGGTCCCTATAAAAAGGGCTTAGTGGAATCGCCGCTACACCAAAATCACGCACGAGTCGTTTCGTAAATTCGATGTCGCTTTCGTCTGATATTTCTGTATACGAAACGGTTTGGAAGTACGAGCCTTCACAAGGCAATAATTCGAAACGCGAAGGTTGCAGCAATTCCTGAAACAGGTCTCTTTTTTGTTGGTAGAAACTTCCGAGTTCGACTATTTTCACCTGGTCCAAATAATCACAAATCGCATATTGCGCGAGACTATTGACACTGAACACCAAGTATTGATGTACATTTTTAATTTCACTCATCAATGCTTCACTAGCCACGAGATAGCCAATTTTCCAACCCGTAATGTGAAACGACTTCCCAAACGAAGATACGCTAATGCATCTGTTCCACAATTTGGGACGGTGGCTTACGGAAATATGTGGATTCTCAAAGGTGATGTATTCGTAGACTTCGTCGGAAAGTACAAGCACATCAGGATACAATGCCAACAGTTTTTCCAATTGTACAAAATCAGATTCCGTCCAAGTGCGACCTGAAGGATTGTGCGGATTGTTGATGATGATCATGCGTGTTTGAGCATGCATCGCATTGCCAATCGTTTCCCAGTTAGGCGTGAAATCCCCGTTTAAATTTATTCGTACTGGCTTCGCATGGCGCAGCAGAATTGGTGTTTCATAACAATCATAACTCGGATCCAGAATGATGACTTCCTGATTTTGTTGCACCAGCGCTTGAATTGCCGTGAATATGCCTTGCGTAGCGCCAGCAGTGACCAATATTTCGGTGGCAGCATTAACCTTTCGCGCGTACGAATCGTAGGTTAGTTGTGAGATCTTTTCCAGCAGTAATGGATATCCAGCCATCGGCAAATATTGGTGAATTTCCTCTTGAACGCGCCGCGCCACAATGTTTTTTAAAACTGTATCAAGCGGAAAATTCGGAAATCCCTGCGCAAGATTGATGGCGCTGTATTGGTTCGCTAGCTGCGTCATCACGGAAAAAATGCTTGCGTTTAATGGTCGGTTTTGTGGCATTGCAGTATCATTGATGACTTAAAAATACAGAAATTGTTCGTATGAAAATAAAAAATCCTTTTCACAAAGTAAAAAGGATCGTTTGTCGGGATGACTGGATTCGAACCAGCGACCCCTAGCACCCCATGCTAGTACGCTACCTGGCTGCGCTACATCCCGAGTATTGGGTTGCAAATATATTTTTTTAAAATGTTTTTTGAAAATTTTAAAGAAATTACTCCGCCGAATTTTTTCTTCGGGCACTATTCTGATTCAATTTGAATTGATAATTGAACGTTTTGAGTTTGCTTCTTCGTTCTTCTGCGCGCAATTTGAGTTTGAGTTCAAAATTCATGTCTACGGAATTCAACTGCTTGATCGCATTTGTAAAAACGGGATCACTTTGCTGTTCTACAACAACAGTGCGTTCTTGCTTGTTTTGTTTTGCTTCCGGGTTTATTATTCGCATATTTTCGTCACCGTTTAGCGCATTCTTAGGCGAAGGAAAATCGAAGGACAAAATGATATGCTCTTGTTTCGAATCCATTTTTACGACAAAATTATCCACTACAAAATGGTCTGACAAAATCCTGTTTTTCAAAAGCATCGCTTCATCCAAGATCACATTGATTTTGGGAATCGTATCATGGTCATTCAAGTAATGGATGATTTCTTCAATCGCTGTTGGCGCATCATTGTAATGCAGATACTTGTCGGAACCGAGGAAAACAATCGCCCCTTTTTTACCAATTTCGAACTTTTTAGACAAATAGATTTTTCCAAAATCCCTTTCGTTATACTGGGCAGCAACAAAAGCGGTAATGTTGTAGCGCTCGTCAACGGCATGGAAAAACACCGCGCCCTTCGCATTGGCATATACAGGAACGCGAAACGAATTTTCTTTTTTTTGTTTGATATAACCTACTAGTTTCATTCAATTTCTTTTTAAAGAACGCATCGTGATTTTTAAATCGGTAGGGTATGAAGTAGGTTGGGGAACCCGCATAGGCTGCACTAAAGTATGAAAAATATTCAATAGAATAAAAAAGTTAAAAATAAAAAAAGCCTGACGTTTTATGACTGTCAGGCTTTGATGGCAATTTGTAAGACCGCTACTGTTTGATGAATTTTGTGGAATATCCTTTGGAGGAAATAATGTAAACTCCTTTTGAAAGTTGACTCACATCCACAGCGACAGGGCTGTTGTCTGATAATTGGCTTGATTGATGGCTTACCGTTTTTCCTTCGATATTGCTGATCGTGAAATCATAATTGCCGCCGGAAACATTTGTTCCTTTGAGGATATTGATTTCACTGTCCGCTACTGTTGGGAAAACTGCAAACTGTGTTGATTGAAACTCGTTGTTGGCTAATGCTGCGAAATTGACGATCACATCATCAATAATCAATGTGCTGCCAAAGTTTGGTGTTGAACCCTCTTTAGCCATTGAGAAAGAAATCTGCATCGAAGTTGGTGTTCCTGCTGCTGTAAATTGAACTGGTGCATATAAATAGTTGTAATCAGAATTCATTCCAGTAATGTCAACTGTTGCTCTCCCAAGTTCCTGACCATCGCTGTCAAAAAGGATGAGTTCTGCTTCGGCTATATCATTGCCCATGGGGAAGAATTTGTAGTGAAATCCGAGCATCGTTATCGAATCATCAGAATCCACAGGAACGCCCGCATTCCATCCCGGGAAATCCAACTGCGCATCATTAAAAATTAGTGATTTCGATGCAATGACTTCATTCGTTGCAAGATTCAAGGCATTGGTCAACTGCATTGCTGTTTGTCCGTGGTGCGAGTCCCAACTCGGGAAAACAAAACCGGGCCAACAACCGAAAGTGAAATTATTTTCGATAGGCTGCCCTTCGAGCCCGACAGCAATTGGCAGTATGATATTGGTTCCCCAATTGCTGACCAGCCCATTGTCTTTTATGGTCTCAAAATTTCCGTTGACTACTTGTGCCTGCACACCTCCAAACGCAACAGTAAGCAAAGATGCGATGGTTAAAAAATAATTTTTTTTCATGATATTTTTATTAGCGTTAAAACAAAAATGAAATTTCTTCTTCATAGCAATTTCACATTTCAAAATTATTCATTTTGTATTACCAAGCGTTAAAAAGCAGGTAGACAATAGGTGGACAAGTAATGAAACACTTGTAAATACTGGGAAAAATAAGCTTAGCCAATTTAAATCACACCGATAAAATAAACTCCGTCAGGTTATCTTCCGTGGTCAATTGCAATTTTTTTCGCAAACGGTACCGCGCTGTTTTGACACTGTCAGGAGAAATATTGAGTATCGAAGCCATTTCTTTTATCGAAAGATTGAGTTTGATCAAAGCACAGATTTTTAAATCATTCGAGCTGATATCGGGATATTTTTGTTTGAGTTTGTTGTAGAAATTCTTGTTGACGCTTTCGAAATATTTGTCAAAATCATTCCAATTGTTGTCCTGTGTAAAATGACTGCTGATCACGCGCGACAATTGCTTTTCGGTAGTCGCTTCTTTTTTGTTGATGATCGATTTGATTTCTTCAAGCAATTCATTTTTCTGCAACATCTGAAGTGTTATGGCACTCAACTGACTTTCCTTATGCTCGATATCGTTCTCCAATTGCTGCTCTTTGAGTTTCTTTTGCGCTTCGAGTAACGCGAACAATTCTTCCTTAGTTCTGAGCAGCTGCTTGTCACGTTTGTTAATGCGTTTGAGGAAGAAATACAAAAACGAAAACACGATGACCAAAAGCATGACCAAGCTAAACAGTAGGAAATTGGTCAGCCGCGACACTTCTTTCTCTTTGGAAATGAGTTCAAGTTTGCGGTCTTTCTCGGCGACTTCAAATTGAACTTCCAGATTTTTAGCAATTTGTTCCCTTTCGAGCGAGTAATAACGATCTTTGATTTTGATCTGCTCGTCTTGAAGTTGACTCACTTCCAAGAACTTATTTTGTTTCTTTTTTAAATCAATTAGCGCTTGTATCGATTTGATTTCAAACACTTTATCAGATAATTTTTGAGCAATGAGTTTTGCCTTTTGGAAATGGATTTCGGCCTGGTCTTCGTTATTATTGAAATCCAATTCCCATTTTCCTAAGGCTACCAAACAAGAAACCTGTGCCTGTTTGTTTTCTGAAGTGTTTGCGAGTGCCAACCCTTTATTGTAGAAATCACGGCTGATGTCTTTCTGGTTTTTCTTTTTTGCCAAATCACCCATTTTGATGTAGGCATTTGGAAGATACGCAATGTTTTTTGCCTTTTCGAATTCAGCAACCGCGCGTTTAAAGAAGTAGACTGATGAATCGTTTTGTTTTTGAATTTCATACAACGTTCCCAAACTACTGTAAGCCAAACCCAATGTGCCATCAATATCGTGAGTTCCATCTAAATTTGATACGACGTCTTTGCTCAACGCAATCGCTTCGGTATATTTTTTCTGCCGGCTGTAGATCGTGCTGACAAGTTGCAAACATCGACTGCGACCTCTTTTCGCAGCTGCGGGATTCGTGGCGGACAATTTTTTGTATTCACTTAAGGATTGGGTTACGTAGCGCAGCCCTTTCTCCGAACTGGCGCCAAAAGAACAGATGCCCAAATAGAGCAACGATTCGGCTTTATCTTCCGTATTATTCTCTTTTTTGGCTTTTTCGAAAGCTTGAAAAAAATAGCTGAAGGCTTCATTCTCATTGTCTTTTACCAAGGCATTCCATCCTTTTTGCAGCAGTATATTATCGGAAGGATTGGCTTGACTTACGGAACAAAAAAGTATAAGGATATAGCAACTAAACTTCTGAATTATATTCATAGAATACCGTATAAATTAGAAATAGAGAGGTAAAAATTGCTAGAAGAAGTCCAAATATACTATAAATTATTTATTCGTTTATAACAATCCTTTTAATTGCAGGTAGGAAGTGCGTTGATCCATTGCTCTACAAGTTGGATCGCTTCCTGATGAACAACGGTTCTGCCAACTCTTGGCATTCTGAATCCTGTGTCGTTCGTATTCATCATATAGAATAACGTAGATTGACTTGTGGCATTGGGCGCAACGATTTGTCCATGTACCATGCCGGGAATCTGAAGTGTCGGGGGCGAACAAACGCCCATTTTAGTTGGATCCGAAGTCTCATTAAAGGCAAAGCGTATCGCAACGTAATCCGCGTTCCCGTTGTCACGATGACAATGTGCACAGTTGCTGTCAAAGTAAGAACGCACCCGCAAGTCTAAACTTTGGGTTGTGTCCGTATAGTTTGCAATAACGCCAATATTCGCAGGCAGGTTGTCTTCTAAATAGCCAAATTCAATCCATTTTTCGAGTTGGTTTTTAGCCCCCGAAGCGTAGCTATAGTTGCTGTTTAAATTTTGAGGTTTAATGCCAATCGGTTTGTTTTCATCATTTCCGGCGTGACATTTCATACAGTCGATTCCAGATGGAATTTTATAATCTACAAGTTGTAGATCATTATTTTCATCGCGCCATGAAATCGAAACTGTGCTGCCTGATATCTGCAGAAATGCGTCGGTTTGGTCTTCATTCCATACGTATTCCGCAAAAATCCAGCCATCAGCTTTTCGAATCATCACTCGGGTTTCGATGATTTTGCGTGCATTGGCAGGTTGCACATTATCATAATAAAAAGTTTTGACAAGCGCTGCACCGACGGGCAAATTCAGCACTTCGGTATCGGCAGTATACGTTGCTTTAGTAGCATTTGGCAACCAAACGAAACGGCTTTTCTTCGCGTAATCGGTGAAAAGTTCACTTGTGGGTTTGTACGGTAAAACGCCGTAAGAAGGTTGTTGCTGTTTAATGTCGCCTACAAAGAATTTATAGTCTGACAATTTCGGGTACGGCACTTCTTCTAGATTGACAACTACAGGCGAAGTTTCGATCGCAACATAATCATTCTCGTCAGATGAGCACGAGTAGAAAGCAACGACTGCAAGAAGCGATGCTATTTTTAAAACAAAATTCGGGATGTTATTTTTCATATTACTCCAATAAAATTTCTAGAATCTTGATGGCTGCCTCACTAATTTTAGTTCCTGGACCGAAAACAGCGACGGCACCGGAATCAAATAAATATTGGTAATCCTGCGCTGGAATCACTCCGCCGACAATCACCATAATGTCTTCACGACCGTATTTTTTAAGTTCTTCAATCACTTGCGGCACCAAGGTTTTATGTCCGGCAGCCAATGACGAAACACCGAGAATATGCACGTCGTTTTCTACAGCTTGCTTAGCGGCTTCTGAAGGTGTTTGGAAAAGTGGACCAATATCCACATCAAAACCAACATCAGCATAACCCGTTGCTACTACTTTGGCGCCGCGGTCATGTCCGTCTTGTCCCATTTTTGCAATCATGATTCTCGGGCGTCGGCCTTCTTTTTTGGCAAAGGCATCCGCAAGTTGCTTGGCTTCTTCGAAGCTTTTATCGTCTTTGATTTCTTTACTATACACGCCACTAAAGGATTTGATTTGTGCTTTGTATCTTCCGAAAACCGTTTCCAAAGCATCACTGATTTCGCCAAGCGTTGCTCTGTTTCGCGCCGCAACCACAGCCAATTCAAGTAAATTGCCGGTTCCGGTTTGTGCACAAAGGGTTAATTGATTCAGTGATTCTTTTACTTTTTCTGTGTTTCTCGATGCTTTGATGCGATCCAATTGTTCGAGCTGCTGCTTGCGCACCATTTTGTTATCGACATCTAAGATATGCAATGGATCTTCTTTATCCAAGCGGTATTGATTGACGCCCACGATCACATCCTGATTACTATCGATACGCGCTTGTTTTCTGGCTGCAGCTTCTTCGATGCGCAATTTCGGAATTCCGGCTTCGATCGCTTTGGTCATACCGCCGAGTTCTTCCACTTCTTCAATGAGTTTCCAAGCGTTTTGCGCGATTTCATTTGTTAGGCTTTCAACATAATAACTGCCTGCCCAAGGATCAACAGTTTTGGTTATTTTAGTTTCTTCCTGTAAAAATATTTGTGTATTTCTCGCAATTCGAGCCGAGAAATCGGTCGGTAATGCAATCGCTTCGTCTAAGGCGTTGGTGTGTAGAGATTGTGTACCACCAAAAGCCGCTGCTGCTGCTTCGATGCAGGTTCTTGCAACATTGTTGAATGGATCTTGCTCGGTCAGACTCCAACCCGACGTCTGACAATGCGTTCTGAGCGCAAGCGACTTATCGTCTTTAGGGTTAAATTGTTTGACGAGTTTCGCCCAAATCATTCTACCGGCGCGCATTTTCGCGATTTCCATAAAATGGTTCATGCCAATGGCCCAGAAAAACGAAAGTCTTGGTGCGAACTCATCGATTTTCATTCCTGTGGCTAAACCGGTCCGGATGTATTCGAGTCCGTCGGCCAAAGTATACGCAAGCTCAATATCGGCAGTGGCTCCGGCTTCCTGCATGTGGTAACCCGAGATTGAAATCGAGTTGAATTTAGGCATTTTTTTGCTCGCGAATTCAAAGATATCCGCAATGATTTGCATCGATGGCGTAGGCGGATAAATGTAAGTATTCCGCACCATGAATTCTTTGAGAATGTCATTTTGGATGGTGCCGGAAAGCTGTTCAGGTGCAACGCCTTGTTCTTCGGCAGCAACAATGTAAAAAGCCATGATGGGTAAAACCGCGCCGTTCATCGTCATGGAGACCGACATTTCCTGTAGTGGAATTTGGTCGAATAATACTTTCATATCTTCAACGGTATCAATTGCAACACCTGCTTTTCCTACATCACCAACGACGCGCTCGTGATCAGAATCGTAACCGCGGTGTGTCGGTAAATCGAAAGCAATTGACAATCCTTTTTGTCCCGCAGCGAGGTTTCTTCTGTAAAAAGCATTACTTTCCTCAGCCGTTGAAAATCCTGCATATTGGCGAATGGTCCATGGGCGGCGAACATACATCGTAGCATACGGACCGCGCAGGTTAGGAGCAAAGCCGGCACCGAATTCCAGATGCTCGAGATTTTCTATATCGGTTTCAGCATAGTGCGATTTGAGTGCAATGCCTTCAGCCGTCATGAAATTGTCGGTTGATGGTTGATGGTTTTTGGTCCCGAGATCGGTTAGCGTGATATGTTCAAGGTTTTTTCTTTTCATGATACTCCCATTTATACTTCTGCAGCTAAGCGTTCTTGTTCGGATTGTTCTGCCAGACGTTTTTCAATGATAGGCGTAATCAGCGTTTTCCGCGGTTTGACTTTGACGAATGGAAACAACTCTAAATCGTGTTTCATCTTGTCGTTTTTATTTGGGTATTTATTGGTACCGAGTAAAATCTCTATACCGTCATCAAATAATTTTTGTTCGGCATCTGCGCTTTCTTGAATTTTTCGTTTGATTGTTCCGTCGCCGAGCTGTTTCAAAAAGCCACCATTGGCTTCGATGTCTTTGAATAATGTTAATGCCTTTTCAGCGAGTTGCTGGGTCAAACTTTCGATGTAATAACTTCCGTCAGCCGGATTATCAACTTTGTCAAAGTAACTTTCTTTTTTGAGGATCAGCAATTGGTTTCTCGAAATCCGATCGCCAAACTCGTTGTCTTTATGGTATAAAGCATCATAGGGCACATTGACGATCGTGTCGGCACCGCCAAAAATCGCGCTCATGCATTCGGTTGTTGTGCGCAACATATTGACGTTGTAATCGTAAATTGTTTTGTTGCGTTTGGTAGGAATGACTAATAAATGACAATCCGATGTATGGTTGTATTCTTTAGCGATGACCTTGAATAACAGTCGAAGTGCACGCAATTTAGCAATCTCGAAAAAGTAATTTGTTCCTACGGCTACACGCAAAACGATTGGTTGACTGATTGAAGGCATTCTGTTGAAATATTCATTCGCGTGACTCAACGTATAGGCCATTTGCTGTACCATATTCGCGCCTGCATTTTGATATAAGCTGCCATCAACACTGAGTATGGAACCTGCAGTCGAAAGTAAATTCAACGTTTCGAAATTGTCCTTTTCTGTCGTTTTAAACCAATTTCCTTCTTTGGCTAGATGTCCGATCGGGTCAAGGTTTATAAAAATCTTCGCGTTTTTGGCATTCGCGACGGCTTCGATTTTTTTTACGAAATCGATTGAAAGAAATGACAAACGAAAATGGACCGTGATCGCATCCAACGGAAGGCTTTCTAGTAATTTTGCGACATTCGTTTCTTCGTTTTCTATAATGAAATAAAGACTTTCTGCGCCGCGCTGGCAACTGTTGATCGCACGCGCGATTGATTTGTCGAGGTCGTGCACGAAAATGGATTGTCCTATTTTGAATTCGGTGGCCTTGGTCGTTACTGCTAATGGCGGTTTGGCTTCATCGATATGGTAGAATGGTTTAACCTTGATATCTTCAGGCGCATTCCAAAGTAAGGTGTCGTTGTAGTCCGCGCCTTTGAGTTCAAACTGGATTTGCTGTTTCCATTGTTTCGAAGAAACGGGTTCGAAGTCGTTGAACAAATTTTCAGCCATTGGAATTTGGAGTTTTGATTATCGTTTTTTTAGCGTGTCACCTTCGTATTCTATGATATAAATGTCTTCGCTGTCGCGTTTCATGTAGTATTTCTCGCGTGCGAATTTCTCGATCTGATCGGGATTTTTCAACAGTTTAATGTTTTCTTGATCTTTCCTGATTTCTTCTTGGTAGTATTTTTTGTTGGCTTCGAGTTCATCGATCTCTTTGTTCAGAATGCGGTGATCGAAATACGAATAATTGTCGAGGAACAACATCCAAGTGCAGAAGAACAGCAATACCCAAACGTATTTGTTGCTGACAAATTTCATAAACCAGTGTTTCTCCTTCTGTAATTGTTCTTCCATGGTATTCTGAATGTATTAGCCCCGATAGTAGTGGAAATCCTTTGCTGCCGTGGTTCGGCTGCAAAGATTGAGAACGGATAGCGGGATTAGCTCCTAAAAAGCCGCATAAAAATAGGAAAAATTTATGAAATCCTTTGATTAATTACGGCGCGAACCACGTCGATGGCCACCGTGTTGTATTTATCGTTCGGGATGATGATGTCGGCGAAGGCTTTTGTGGGTTCGATGAATTGCTGGTGCATCGGTTTGAGTGTGGTCTGGTAGCGGTTGAGTACTTCATCCATGTCGCGTCCGCGTTCGGCAATGTCACGTTTTAAACGTCTTATTAAGCGTTCGTCTGAATCGGCATGCACAAAAATTTTAACATCAAAAAGGTCGCGTAGTTCGGGATGGGCGAGGATTAAAATACCTTCTACAATCATCACTTTTCTGGGATGCGTATGGATCGTGTCGTCGGTACGGTTGTGCGTAACGAAAGAATACACGGGTTGATCGACGCTGTCGCCGGCTTTAAGTTGTTGAAGATGCTTTACGAGGAGTTCAAAGTCAATGGCTCGTGGATGATCGAAATTGATCAGGGCGCGTTCGTCAAAACTCAGGTTGGAATTTTCTTTATAGTACGAATCTTGCGAGATAATACCGACTTCGGTTTCGGGCAATTCGTTCATGATTTGGTGCACTACGGTAGTTTTTCCGCTACCGGTTCCGCCTGCAATTCCAATGATTAGCATATCATAGTTGGGTTATGGTTTTCAGGACAAAAATAGGAATTTAATTGGATGCGGATTTGTTTTTTGTGAATTCACGCGCAATTAAATTCCTACTATTGTTTTAATGGAATATTATCGGATTAAAGAAAAATGGCTTTTGAATTCTTTTCGTTCTCCGTTTTCAGTGTATTCCGCTGTAAACCAATAATCTGTTGATGGTAATGACTGATCATTGAAAGTTCCGTCCCAGCCTTCATCAGCTGGACTGATTTGCTTGAGGTATTTTCCTGTTCGGTCATAAATATGAATCGTCGCCGAAGGTTGATCTTTGAGTCCGATGACATTCCACAAGTCATTATAGCCGTCATTATTTGGTGTGAAGAAGTTCATATAGCCGAGTATGATGAATTTTGTAGTCAGGTACGTGCAGCCGAAACCATTTTCATCACGCACCGTAATAGTATGCGTTCCGGGCGTTACCGCATTAAAAACATTCGATTGTTGCTGTGGACCGTAATCAAGTTGGTATAGGAACGGTCCTGTGCCCGTATTTACGGTTACGACGACGCCTGTTTCATTCGTAAACTGACCGCTGACTTGTGTTGTAATTCCCAAAGCAGGATACGAAAGCGTTACATTGGCAGTAGCTGTAATGGAATTGCAACTTGTACTGTTATTCGTAGCGACAACACTGTAAATCCCAGGTTGTGAAGCTATGAATGTGCTTCCCGTATTGGATTGCAGCACATTGTCTATGGTCCAAACAAAAGTATGTGTTGCAGGATCCAACAGGGTATTTAGCGTATAGGTTTGGAATGGAATTCCGGTAAGTTGATCTACACAAACGACGCCGTCAGTAATTGCCGGTGTCGCAGTTATCGGTTGTGGCGTAATCACAACGTTAGCAATAGCTGATGTACAGCCGAAAATGTTTTGAGCAGTGAGCGTGTAAGTACCTGCCGCTAGATTGCCGTACACTAATAAAGTATCAGAATAGGCGCTCCCATCAAAGCTATAACTTTCTCCAACAACCGCATTGATCGTGATTTCCCCTAAGGCTGCGGTGCAACTAGGTTGTGCTATTATGTATGAAGGTGCATTAGGTGTAGCTGGCTGCGCATCTAAAGTGATTGGCGTTGGTGTCGAAATACATCCTGACGCGTTAATGGCGCGAACATTGTGCGTGGAATTAGCGGGCAGCTGATTATACGTTAAGGCATTTGTAAATAAACCGCCATCCAAGCTAAAGGATTGACCTACTACTGGTGCGATTAAGATACTTCCAGTAGCTTCTTTACAAGTTGGTTGTATCGGCGTGAGCGTAGGCGGGGCAGGAGTCACCGGTTGTACGTTAACTGTGAAGGTCGCAATTGCTGAAATACAGCCGAAACTATTTTTCGCTTTAATAGTATGGGTTGAATTGGCAGACAAATTTTGGTGCGTCAATGTACTCAGATAAGGATCAGTATCAAAAGCATAGGTTTCTCCTGGTACACCGTTGATTGTTATTTCCGCTGTTGGCACCGTGCAAGAAGGCTGGACAATCGTAAATGTCGGAGCATTTGGTGTTGTTGGTTGCGGTTGAATCACGACGTATGCAGGTGCTGAAAGACAATTGCCCGTATTTTTAGCCACTAATGTATGGGTTACTCCCGCACTAAGCGAACCGTAGAATGCGGTCGTGGTAAACGGACCGTTGTCTAAGCTATAAGTCACACCGGCTTGTACAGGGAAAATCGTAACAGAGCCCGTAGCGTTTGCGCAGTCAGGTGGTGTTACCGAACCGATTGTCGGCACCAATGGTAACGGATTGATGGTTAGAATAATGGGTGTTCGCGTCAACGAATTACAAGTTCCGTCGTTCGATTGCGCATAATAAATCACAGAAGTCGCCGTGCTAATTGAAGCGTTAGAAACAACTGTCCCACCAACTGGGGCGTTATACCAAGTAATGACTTGTCCGGCAGAAACACTAGCCACAGCTGTGATGGTTTGCAAAGGTGATTGCTCACATTGAAAAATGTCACCACCCGAAATTGGTGCTGCGGGAGCCGGGTTGATCGTTAAGGTCACTGCCGTCCTTGTAAAGGAAGAGCAAGTTCCATCATTCGCTTGGGCATAATACGTGATGTTCCCAATACTGTTAAGCCTTGGATTCGGAACCGAGCTTCCACCAACCAGCGCATCAAACCAAGTAGTCGTCTGTCCGGTAACCGGAGTGATCGCATTAATGGCATTAAGTGTCTGTAAAGGTGAGATTTGGCATTGCGTAATATTACCGGTTGAAATCGGTGCTGCCGGAGCAGCGTTGATGGTTAATGTCACGGCAGTTCTTGTAAGCGAAGGACACGTTCCATCGAAAGTTTCTGCGTAATAAGTAATGGTGCCCGGCGTATTTAATGTCGGATTTCCTACTGCTATTCCGAGTGTAGCGGCTGTAAACCAATTGAAAGTTTGCCCAGTAACCGGTGTGATTACAT
The DNA here is from genome assembly GCA_031425295.1 of Flavobacterium sp. GTDB lineage: Bacteria > Bacteroidota > Bacteroidia > Flavobacteriales > Flavobacteriaceae > Flavobacterium. The sequence goes on from JANPJB010000073.1 coordinate 63,836, forward strand.
TGCGCGCATCGAGCGTCTGTATTGGCGTTAATTCACATTGGGTAATGTTACCGGTAGAAAACGGAGCCGCCGGAGCCGCATTGATTGTCAATATCACGCCGGTTCTAGTAAGAGAAGAACAAGAGCCATCGTTGGATTGGCCGTAGTAAGTGATTGTTCCTGGAGCGTTTAACGTCGGATTGGCAACTGCCGTTCCCAGTGTAGCCGAATTGAACCAGGTAATTGTTTGTCCGGGCGTTGTTGTAATGGCAGTGGTGGCATCCAAAGTTTGGGCTGGAGATTGCTGACATTGTGTAATGTTACCTGTCGAAATTGGAGCCGCAGGAGCTGCAGTGATGGTTAGCGTAACCGCAGTTCTCGTCAGAGAAGGACAAGTTCCGTCGTTGCTTTGCGCATAATACGTTACTGTTCCTGGTGCACTGAGTGTCGCAGATCCAATAGCTGCACCACCCGTAGCGGCATTAAACCAGTTTATTATTTGTCCCGAAATAGGTACAATAGCCGAACCGGCAGTCAACGTCTGTATTGGTGATTGTTCACATTGGGTAATATTACCGGTTGAAGTCTGAGCCGCGGGTGCTGCATTAATTGTAAGCACAACAGCAGTCCTCGAATAGGAAGGACAGGTTCCGTCATTCGATTCTCCGAAATAGGTAATGGTTCCTGGACTATTCAATGTCGGAAAGGTAACAGGCGTTCCAAGAGTCGGCGTTGTAAACCATGACACATTTTGTCCCGGAATCGGTGTAATCGCTGAAACAGCATTGAGTGTTTGAATCGGCAATAATTCACATTGGGTAATATTAAAATTTAAAACTGGTCTTGACGGCGCGCCATTGATTGTCAGTACTACAGCGGTTCTCGTCAAAGAAGGACAAGTTCCGTCATTTGATTCTGCATAATAAGTTACGGTTCCAACTGCATTTAAAGTCGGACTTGCAACTGGCGTTCCCAGTGTAGCGGAAGTAAACCAAGATACTGTTTGTCCGACAACAGGCGTAATTGCAGTAAAGGCATTGAGCGTTTGTATCGGCGATAGTTCACATTCGGTAATATTTCCTGTAGAAATCGGCGGCGCGGGAGCCGCATTGATTGTTAAGATTACCGCTGTTCGGGTTAATGATGAACAAGTTCCATCATTCGATTCCGCATAATAGATAACGGTTCCCGGACTATTTAAAGTTTGGTTTGCCACAAGTGTTCCGAGTGTCGCGGCATTATACCAAGAAACGGTTTGCCCGCTAACAGGCGTAATTGCGTTGTTGGCGTTGAGTGTTTGTATCGGCGATAATTCACATTGCGTGATATTGCCGGTTGAAGAAGGAGCCGTCGGGGCTCCATTAATGGTTAATGTAACAGCGGTTCTGGTTAATGAACTACAAGTTCCATCATTAGATTCGGCATGATAGGTAACCGTCCCCGGAGCATTCAATAGTGGGTTGGCTATTGAAAGTCCAGAAGTTGCGGCCGTAAACCAACTAACGGTTTGCCCAACCACCGATGGAATGGCAGTAGCAGCGTTAAGCGTCTGTATAGGCGATAATTCGCATTGCGTGATATTACCAGTTGAAACTGGAGCAGCAGGGGCGGCGTTGATTGTTAATGTGACAGCAGTTCTGGTAAGTGCCGAACAAGTGCCATCGTTAGCTTCGGCAAAATAAGTAATGGTTCCGGGCGCATTCAACGTAGGGAAAGCAACGCCTGTTCCTGCAGTAGCGGCAGTATACCAAGAAGTTGTTTGTCCGGCGACAAGTGTAATCGCATTGTTGGCATCCAGCGTTTGTATTGGCGACAACTCACATTGTGTAATATTTCCTGTGGATATTGATGCAGTTGGCGCTGCATTGATAGTTAATATCACTGCCGTTCGAATATAAGAAGGGCAAGTTCCATCATTGGCTTCCGCGTAATAGGTGACAACACCCGGCGTGTTTAGTGTCGGCAAGGCTACAGTTGTTCCCGCAGTAGCAGCATTGTACCAAGTAATGGTTTGTCCCAGCACTGCCGTAATCGCAGTATTGGCATCGAGTGTTTGTATCGGTGCTATTTCACATTGTGTAATGTTGCCCGTTGAAAAGGGAGCGATCGGCGCGCCATTAATCGTCAATGTCACTGCTGTTCTCGTTAGGGAAGGGCAGGTTCCATCATTCGCTTCAGCATAATAGGTAATCGTTCCGACACTATTTAAAGTAGGGGAAGCAACAACACTTCCAACTAAAGCCGCAGTATACCAGGTAATCGTTTGGCCGAGAACGGGTGTTATTGCATCACCAGCATCAAGCGTCTGTATCGGTGATAATTCACATTCCGTAATATTACCTGTTGAAGTTGGCGCAGGCGGCGGAGCCGTTATCGTTAATGTCACTGCCGTTCTTGAGGAAGAAGGACAATTTCCATCGTTGGCTTCCGCATAATAAGTGACGGATCCTGCTGTGTTTAATATAGGAAAAACGACAGCCGTTCCACCACTAGCGGCCGTATACCAGGTAATCGTTTGTAAAGGTACTGGTATAATCGCATTGTTGGCATCGAGTGTCTGTATCGGTGCTATCTCGCATTGCGTAATATTTCCCGTTGAAACTGGAGCTGTTGGTGCCGGATCGATGGTTAACGTCACCGCAGTTCTGGTAAGCGAAGGACACGTTCCGTCATTTGCCTCTGCATAATAAGTAACAGTTCCTACAACATTTAATGTCGGATTTGCAACAGCACTTCCACCAGTAGCTGCGGGATACCAAATAACCGTGATTCCAAGAATCGGCGTAATCGCGTCGTTGGCATCGAGGGTTTGTATGGGCAACAATTCGCATTCTGTAATGTTTCCGGTTGAAATTGGAGCCGCTGGAGCCGCATTAATCGTCAGCGTTACGGCAGTTCTTGAATACGAAGAACAGGTTCCATCGTTAGCCTCCGCAAAATAAGTAATTGTTCCAGCTGTATTTAACGTAGGAAAAGCCACAACCGTTCCTGCTGTAGCCGCAGTATACCATATAGTGGTTTGTAACGGTATTGCGGTAATTGCATTGTTGGCATCAAGTGTTTGGATTGGTGAGGTTTCGCACTGCGTAATATTGCCCGTTGAAACCACAGCAGCTGGAGCAGAATTTATCGTTAAAATAACTGCAGTTCTTGTTAACGAGGAACAAGTTCCGTTATTAGCTTCGGCGTAATAAATTAATGTTCCTGTTGCACTTAATATGGGTGAAGCCACTGCTGTTCCTCCTGTAGGTAAATTAAACCAAATAACCGTTTCTCCACCAGGCACATTGGCTGTTGCGGTCAATGTTTGTATGGGCGACAATTCACATTGTGTAATGTTGCCACCCGAAATTGGAGCCGCTGTAGGAACGGGATTGATGGTCAACGTTACCGGAGTTCTCGTCGGAGACGGACAGCCATTGTTCGCCTCAGCAAAATAAGTTACAGTGCCTATTATGCTTAACGTGGGTGAGGCAACCGTTGTTCCTGCAGTAGCCGCATCATACCAAATAAGCGCTTGTCCAGCTGCCACGCTCGCCGTAGCGGTTAGTGTCTGTATCGGCGACATTTCACATTGTGTAATATTTCCACCCGAGGTTGGTGCGCCGGCGGGCGTCGAATTTATAGTCAATGTAACCGGAGTTCTAGTTAACGAAGGACAACCATTGCTGGCTTCCGCGTAGTAGGTAACAGTGCCTGTGGTATTCAACGTAGGAGAAGCAACCGTTGCTCCCGCAGTAGCCGCATTATACCAAGTCAGGGTCTGCCCGACCGGTACATTGGCCGTGGCGGTTAATGTTTGTATCGGAGACGCTTCACATTGTGTAATATTGCCGCCTGATACCGGAGCTGCCGGAGCCGCATTGATTGTTAATGTAACCGCCGTTCTGGTCAATGAAGGACAGCCATTGTTCGCTTCCGCATAATAAGTGATAGTTCCTGTTGTATTTAATGTAACGGAGCCAACGGTAGTTCCCGCAGTAGCTGCGTTATACCAAGTCAAGGTTTGTCCAATAGCAACATTTGCTGTAGCCGTCAATGTTTGTATTGGCGTCAATTCACATTGTGTAATATTACCACCTGAAACTGGAGCAGTTGGAGCGGCATTTATCGTTAGAACAACTGCAGTTCTGGTTGAAGAAGAGCAGCTTCCATTACTTGCTTCCGCGTAATAAGTGACAGTTCCTGTCGTATTTAGTGTAGGGGATGCAACCGTAGTTCCAGCAGTAGCAGCATTATACCAACTAAGTGTCTGTCCAACTGGTACATTAGCAGTAGCAGTCAGTGTTTGGATGGGTGTTATTTCACATTGTGTACTATTGCCTCCAGAAACCGGCGCAGCAGGTGCCGAATTGATTGTTAATGTTACCGCTGTTCTGGTTAAAGACGGACAACCATTATTGGATTCTGCATAATAGGTTACTGTGCCTGTCGTATTCAATGTAGGCGAAGCAACGGTTGTTCCCGCAGTAGCCGCATTATACCACGTTAGCGTCTGTCCAACCGGCACGTTAGCTGCGGCGGTTAAGGTTTGGATCGGTGCTATTTCACATTGAGAAATATTTCCGCCGGAAATTGGAGCAGCAGGTGCCGCATTGATTGTTAGTATTACGGCAGTTCTAGTAACGGACGGGCAGCCATTATTTGCCTCCGCGTAATAAGTAACGGTTCCGGTAGTATTCAATGTGGGCGAAGCAACGGTTGTTCCCGCAGTAGCCGCATTATACCAGGTCAGCGTTTGTCCAACTGGAACGTTTGCTGCTGCAGTTAGCGTCTGTATTGGCGATAGCTGACATTGTGTAATGTTACCACCGGAAATCGGAGCAGTTGGTGCTGGATTAATGGTTAATGTTACTGCAGTTCTCGTAAGAGAAGGGCAGCCATTATGCGCTTCTGCGTAGTAGGTTATGGTGCCAGTCGAATTAAGCGTTGGCGAAGCAACCGTTGTTCCTGCAGTTGCTGCGTTATACCAAGTGAGCGTCTGTGCAACCGGAACGTTAGCGGTAGCCGTTAGTGTTTGAGTGGGCGCTATCTGACATTGTGTAATGTTACCACCCGAAACCGGAGCAGCAGCTGCCGCATTGATAGTAAGTGTTACTGCCGTTCTAGTGAAAGAAGCGCAGCCATTACTTGCTTCTGCAAAATAAGTTACAGTTCCAGAAGTGCTTAATGTAGGCGTCGCCACAGTTGTTCCCGCATTAGCAGCGTTATACCAAGTGATGGTTTGCCCAACCGGAACGTTTGCCGTTGCGGTTAATGTTTGTATAGGCGTTATCTCACATTGGGTGATGTTACCACTGGAAATCGGAGCGGCCGGAGCAGGATTGATTGTCAATACAACCAGAGTTCTGGACAAGGATTTACAGCCATTGTCGGCTTCAGCGTAATAGGTAACATTTCCAACTGTACTTAATGTAGGAGAAGCAACCGTAGCTCCCCCGGTGGCAGCATTATACCAAGTGAGCGTTTGTCCGGCAGGTACGTTTGCCGTCGCGGTTAAGGTCTGTGTGGGCGATATTTGACACTGGGTTATATTCCCACCCGAAACCGGAGCGGCTGGCGCTGCATTGATGGTCAACGTCACAGCGGTTCTCGTTGGCGAAGTGCAGCTTCCATTCTGCGTTTCGGCAAAATAGGTTATGGTTCCCGGAGCGCTTAATGTGGGTGAAGCAACTACACTTCCTGCAGTTGCAGCTGTATACCAAGTAAGAGTTTCTCCGGCGAGTACTGTTGCCGTTGCCGTTAAAGTTTGAATTGGCGATATTTGACATTGGGTAATATTACCACCGGAAACGGGTGGTAGTGGTGTTGCCGGCTGTGGCGCTAACGTAACGTTTGAAAGCGGGGAAGTACAACCCACCGCATTTTTAGCTCTGACCGTATGCGGTCCTGGAAGCAGTCCGCTGTAGGATAAAGTGGACAAATAACCCCCACCATCTAAGCTGTAAGTTTCTCCAGCTACTCCGGTTATGTTTATCGTTCCAGTTGGCGTAGCGCAGTTAGGGTCTATTTGTGTTAGGGTCGGGGCTAACGGACTCGTGGCAAGCGTGCAGGCTGTAGTGAAACAACGAACCGTACCATTCGTAAAGCAAGTACCTACAGGGCCGGATGGGATTACAAAAAAATCGACATAATCTCCAGGTGACAATCCAGTTAAGGTATAGTTGGTAGCAACTCCAAAACCGCCCAATTGAAATGCGCCACCATTGATTTTATAAGATCTGGTATAGGTGGAAGCACCTGGCACTGCACCCCAATTGAATGTAATCTGATTGAATGTTGTAGCACCGCAAGTAATCGTGGGAGATAATAAAGGATTAATAGTAACGGGTTGTAAAACGGTACAGCCTCCTAAATTTCGGTACAAAATATTGACCAAGCCGCCGGAGACTCCGGTTACTAATCCGGTGTTGTCAACGGTGGCGATAGCAGTATTCTGTGACTCCCAAGGGGTGCTCACATTTGGAAAAATGGAGCCGGTGAGTTGTAATGCGCCTCCAGCACATGTTGTGTAACTTCCGCTAGGTGATGAGATCGTTGGGAAAGTACTTACATAGACATTCTCAGAAATGACATTGTTAAGACTATCGGTGTATGTAATTGTCGTTGTTCCAAAACCGACAGCAGTGACCAAGCCGGTATTGTCAACTGTTGCAACAAGCGGATTTAAAGAGGTCCATGGCGCGGTCGCATTAGGCGTTCCAGATCCAGTCAATTGTGTAGTGTTTGGACCTGGCAGACAAATACTGAAATTTCCGGTGATTGTCGCATTCGGTGCGAGCGTACTGCGGGCATTAGAATTTGTCGCGGCTTCCCCCGATTTTCCATGAGCACGATTTGTTTGTTGTTGGGCTAACAAGCTATGCGTGAACAAGAAAAACAAGATAAAGTACTTTATATTCAATTTGTGGGCAATAATTTTCATAGTATAAATGGTAACTTCTTTTTCAAATAAAAAGAGTATTGCAATGACAAAGGTTCAAACAGCAGTCAACGAAATTAAAATTAATTTCAAATGGGTGCGTAAAGATCAATTTTAAATGGATAATTGCTTCATTTTAAAACGGTTCAACTTCAGATTTTACGAATCAAAATTAATTTATTTTCATTACAAACCAAGTTATCAAAACATAAATTTTAAATATATGTTAATATTATTTTTTGCGTTAATTTATTTTATACAAAAAGTAAAGTAAAAAGTTTAGATTTGAAGTTAATAATCTGATTTTCAAAGACAATTAGATTACCTGAATTTAAGGAAGTGGAATAAAAATGGCGATTCAAAAACACGACGGGTATAAAAAAAGTCTAAAAACGCAATGTCTTTAGACTTGATTTATAAGTTATCTGTATTTTGGCGTTAAATATCGTCAAAATCGATATCAGTAAAACTGCTTACTTTTGGCGCGTCTTCCTCTGCTTTTTCTGTCACATATTCTTTTTTGAAATCTTTCTGATGGCGCTCAGAAATCACTTCTTCACCTTTATGATTCAACACATATGCCGTCATGTCTTCTAGAATCTCAGCAAAGGCGGCAAAGTCTTCTTTATACAAATAAATCTTGTGCTTTTTGAAGTGAAATGATCCGTCTTCCTCGGTAAATTTTTTACTTTCTGTAATGGTAATGTAATAATCATCTGCTTTAGTCGCCCTTACATCAAAGAAATAAGTCCTTCTTCCGGCTCTTAAAACTTTAGAAAAAATCTCCTCTTTTTCTAACATGTCATTTTCTCTCATAATCCTACGATCAATTTAGTTTGTTGTTAATTTGCTTCGCTATTCGCTGACCCTCGTGTCAAAAATGGTAAAAAATGTATTACAAAACAAAATTTAGGTCAATTCTTTTTCCGAAAGTTGTTTCAGATACAGTTCCGAATAATATCCTTTTTCGTTTATTAATTGATTATGAGAACCTTGTTGTATGATTTTCCCCGCATCGAGTACAATAATCTGATCTGCATTTTTCGCCGATGAAACGCGGTGGCTTACAATGATTGTTGTTTTGTCTTTGCAGAAGGTCAGCAAGTTATTCAAAATTGCTTCTTCAGTCTCAGTATCAACGGCTGACAGACAATCGTCGAGCAGTAAAATCGGTGCATTTTTAATGATCGCCCTTGCAATGGAAACTCGTTGTTTTTGGCCGCCAGAAATCGTAATGCCGCGTTCACCGAGTACCGTTTCATATTCTTTATTGAATTGCATGATATTTTCGTGAACTACTGCTTTTTTAGCGGCAGCCTGAACTTCTTCGATTGTTGCGCTTTCCTTTCCGAATTTTATATTGTTCTTAATCGAATCCGAAAACAGAAAAGCATCCTGAGGCACAATTCCAATGCTGTTTCTTAAATCATAAAGATTGACGTTCGCAATTTTGGTACCGTCGATGAGAATTTCACCTTCGGTAACATCGTAAAGTCGACTAATAAGCGATAATATACTTGATTTTCCGCAACCGGTTTTGCCAAGTATCGCTAAGGTTTGTCCTTTTTGAATTGAAAAACTCACTTGGTCCAGTGCTTTGATGTTTGTATCGTCATAAACGAAGCTTACGTTTTTAAATTCGATTGTACCGCCGATGGTTGTTTTTTGAGTTTGACTGTTCTGTATGTCTGGCGTAATTTTCAAAAACGCATTGATTCTTTTCTGCGAGGCTTCCGCTTCCTGAACCATCGACGAAACCCATCCCAAAGAGGCTACGGGCCAAGTCAGCATATTGATATACAGAATAAATTCGGCAATGGTTCCAATGCTTTGAATGGTTCCACTGATATACATCATCCCACCAAAATAAATCACGACAAGGTTGCTCACACCAATCAGCGCGATCATTAACGGACCGAATAGCGATTGCACCTTTGCCAAATGCAAGCTCTTGGTTTTACTTTCTTCCGATAAATCGACCAGATTTTTTTGGTATTGATTTTCTAACGAATAGGCTTTAATCACACGAATTCCCGAAAATACTTCTTGAGAAAAACTCGATATTTTCGACAAATATTCCTGAAAAACCGTACTGCGTGTATTGATTTCAGAACTCAATTTAAAGATCGCATACGACAAAATCGGAAGCGGTAATAACGAATATAAAGTCAATTTCGGCGAAACATTATACATGTATACAATCACTATCGCAAAACGGATGAACGTATTGATCGTATACATCACGGCGGGGCCAACGTACATGCGGACTTTGCCGACGTCTTCACTGATCCGACTCATCAGATCACCAGTCCGATTTTGCTTGTAGAAATTTTGTGACAAGTTTTCATATTGGCGGAACACTTCGTTTTTTAAATCGAATTCGATGTGGCGCGACATTACGATCAACGTTTGCCGCATTAAAAAAGTCAGAAAACCAGCGATAATGGTGGTTGCTACAATCAGTAAAATATTGTGAATCAATTCCTTTTGAATCATTGAAGAATCGACAGTCGTTTGTTTCGAGAAATCTTCAATGGCTTTAAACGATTTGCTGATTAATTTCGGGGTGAAAAGCGAAAAAATCTGCGCTACAATCGTGGTGATAATTCCTATTAAAAAGCTGTACTTATATTTGACGAAATATTTATTTAAATATTGAAGTTCTTTCATTTTATTGTGATAATCTAAAAATAATGTTTCGTAATTCGTTAAAATCGAAGCGTTTTCTGCTATTGTATAAAATGCTGTAAATCAAACCTATTTTAGTAAATCCACAATTAAAGTCAAATATATTATGATATTTTGATTTTAATAATAAATTTGCATAGCATTTTTGATAATCCCCCAATAGCAAATCCACAATTATGACCACAGAAATCGTTACGCCAAAAGAGTTGCAAAAAATAGATCCGGTATTCGGACAAGTGTCTTTTAATGACCACGAACAAATCGTTTTTTGCAACGACAAAGATACTGGATTAAAAGCAATAATAGGTATCCACAACACAGTTTTAGGACCTGCTTTGGGCGGCACGAGAATGTGGAAATACGCCAACGAATGGGAAGCACTAAATGATGTTTTGAGGCTTTCTCGTGGCATGACTTATAAATCCGCCATTTCGGGCTTAAATCTAGGTGGTGGAAAAGCCGTCATTATAGCGGATTCCAAAACAGAGAAAACGCCGGAAATGATCACAAAATTCGGACAGTTCGTGAACAGCCTTAGCGGAAAATATATTACTGCGGAAGATGTAGGTACGACGACCGAAGACATGGACAGAATCAACGACGTGACCAAATTTGTAACAGGCATTTCTGAAAGCAGAGGCGGTTCTGGAAATCCTTCTCCAGTAACAGCTTATGGCGTATACATGGGTATGAAGGCCGCAGCCAAATATAAGTTTGGTTCTGAAAAACTTCACGGGAAGAAAATCTTAGTGCAAGGAATAGGGCATGTCGGAGAAACCCTAGTCGACTACCTCACCAAGGAAGGGGCCTTGGTTCAGATTACGGATATTAATGAGAGCAGGGTCGCGGATGTCAGCAAAAAATACAATGCCCAAATTTTTACGGGAGCCGATCTGTACAGCGCTGATGTCGATATTTATGCGCCTTGTGCGTTGGGAGCAACAATCAATGACGAAACGATTTACAGAATCAAAGCGCAAGTAATCGCGGGCGCCGCTAATAATCAATTGGCAGTGGAACAGCTGCACGGTCAAATTTTGAAAGACAAAGGTATTGCTTACGCACCGGATTTCTTGATCAATGCAGGTGGTATCATCAATGTATACGGCGAAATTGTAGGTTATGGAAAAGAAGAGGCGATGAAAAGAACCGAAAACATCTACAACACCACTTTAGAAATTTTTAGTTTCGCGGAAATTCAAGGTATTACGACGCATCAGGCAGCTTTATCGATTGCCGAGAAACGTATTGAAGACCGAAAAAAAGAAATGGCTAAATAATATTTGAACGTATTTTGAAATAAGAAGGAGTGACATTAGCGTACTCCTTTTTTATTTTGGATAGGGATGAATTGGTAATACGGACTTAAAATTCCCATTCCATTTTAATAAACCAATAATTAGCAACGGATTACCAGCACTGCATTTATAATTCGCAAAAGCAACCGAAAAAAGAGGTTCTGAAATGATTTAAGGTTTAAATAATATTGCTATTTTTGCGGGGCGATTGGCAGTTTTCGCGCATTCTAATTTTTAAAGTTCTTACCAAGTGTTAAACAGACGTCACATCCGTGTTAAAGTAATGCAATCGATTTACGCGATGCATCAAAGTGGTTCCGATAGTATCGAGAAACAGGAAAAATTTCTGCTGTACAGTATCGATAACATCTTAGATTTATACTTATTGATGCTTTCTACTTTAATAGAAATCTGTAAAAAAGAAGCACTTTTTCTCGACAGATCAAGCACCAAACATTTGGCGACCGCCGAAGATAAAAACGCCAATAAGAAGTTTATCAGCAATGCGATATTCAAATTGTTGGCAGAAAACCATGCGATACTCAAAGCGATAGAAGACCGAAAGATCACCAATTGGATCCTCAATGATGATTACATTTTATTGCTTCTTGCCGATATCAAAAAAAGCGATTTGTATGCTAATTATATGACCAACCGCGTCAATACTTTTGAAGAAGATCAGGAATTCATCGTGTCGCTTTTCATGGAAGTCATTGCATCAAACGACAAGTTCTACGATTATCTCGAGGATTATCGACTAACTTGGGTTGATGACATTCCGGTCGTCAATACACAGATCATCAAGCAACTCAAAGCGCTAAAGCCGAAGGATACGAACTTTTCGGTGCCGAAAGTTTACAAAGACGCCGAAGACGAGCAGTTCGCGACCGATTTATTTAGAAAAACAATCCTCAACGAGACTGAACTCGCCAAAGAATACATCAATAAGACGCCGAATTGGGACACGGAGCGCATCGCCGAGATTGATACCATCATCTTGAAAATGGCGATTTGTGAATTTTTGAAATTCCCATCAATTCCAGCCAAAGTAACGATCAATGAGTACCTTGAAATTGCGAAAGAATATTCAACGCCAAAAAGCAGCATTTTCATCAATGGGATTTTAGACAATCTCGTGAAGGAATTTCAAACTACGAATCGACTTAACAAGACCGGTCGTGGTTTAATGTAGCATTTAAACTTTAAAAATAAAAACCAGTACAGTAATCAAATCAATATCATGGAACAAATTCAACAATTCTTGCCGTTTATCTTAATGTTCGTCGTCATTTATTTTTTCATGATCCGTCCGCAACAGAAAAGGGCGAAACAAGAAAAACAATTCGAATCTGAAATCAAAGTAGGCGATAAGATCGTCACCAAAAGCGGCATTCACGGAAAAATAGCGGAATTGGCTGATACGACAATCGTCATCGAAACGATGTCAGGAAAACTAAAAATGGAGCGTTCTGCCATTTCTATGGAAATGAGCGCAGCTTTGAACAAGAAATAATTCCTCCATTATCAAAAAAAGAAAAGCCTCGAATATTGAGGCTTTTTTGTTTAACACAGATTGCACAGATTGTCACGGATTTAATCTGTGTAAATTCGTGACACGAGGCTTTAGTCGAACTGGCGAAGCAAACCTGTGTTCGCTTACTTGTACTTGTCATTCAACCCCATTCCTAAAACAATCATCGGCTTGATTTTCTCCATGCGGGCGACTTTCGTTTCTTCGCGTTTCGCCGTGTCGATGTATTCCAGATACTCGCGTTGTCTGCCCGGCGTAAGTTTTTCAAAACCTTTTTGGAGTTCAAAATCAGCAGTCAACTCGCTTTGAAAAAAATCAGAAATGATGGTTTCCTTTTTAGCCGGTGTCATTTTTTTTCCGAGTTTGTCGTTTTCGATGGCTTCAGCAATGTAACTTAAAATTGCTTTTTCATCAATTTCGTCTTTGGTTTGAAAACGCCACTGACGTAGTGATTTGGTTACGCCTTCCTGCGCATTCACGAGCACATTTTTAGGATCTTTCAGAAATACACCATTGAAAAACCAAATGGTAAAATAGTTCTTAAAACCGGCAATGCCAACCACATTTTTGCCGTTATACGTATAGATTTCGCCGCCCCATTTTGTCATCGTTACGAGTTGCGTTTTCACGAGAATTTCCCGTAACAGTTCGAGTTCCGCGCCCCAGCTGTTAGTTTTATTCCAAGGATTTTTTGCTTCTTTTTCCAACGGTGATCATTTACGTTTTTTTTACCGCAGATTATTGCGTCAGTCGATTTTCGGTCGGATCGCTGATACAGTAATCATCTGCGAATCATCTGCGAAATTTATTTTTTCTTCTTTTTGCCTTTCTGCACTGTTAGTGTAAAATCGGTTGTCGCCGTCAACTCAGCAATCTTAACAATGACATCAACAGCTTTCTGCATGCTTTCCACCGGTACGTATTCGTATTTGCCGTGAAAGTTATGACCGCCCGCAAAAATATTAGGACAAGGCAATCCCATATACGATAACCTGCAGCCGTCCGTTCCGCCGCGAATCGGTTTGATCAACGGTTCGATATGGAGGCTTTTCATTGCTTTTTCCGCTAAGTCGACAATAAACATGACGGGTTCGACCTTTTCCTTCATGTTGTAATATTGGTCTTTGACTTCCGCAATTACAATGTCTTCACCATATTGCTTCGCGAATTTCTTGTTGATTTTTTTCGTGATTTTGTGAATCAGCGCTTTTCGTTTTTTGAATTTTTTCGCATCGTGATCGCGGATAATAATCTCGAGAACGGTTTCTTCGATGCTGCCGTTCAGATGGTGCACATGGAAAAAGCCTTCATAATTTTTAGTTTCTTGCGGGGTTTCGTGCTTGGGCAGTTCGTTGATGAAATCATTTGCGATCAACATAGAATTGATCATTTTTCCCTTCGCATAACCCGGATGCACGCTCTTCCCTTTGAACGTGATTTTGGCACCGGCAGCATTAAAATTTTCATATTCGAGTTCACCAATCTGACTGCCATCCATCGTGTATGCCCATTCGGCTCCAAATTTTTCAACATCAAACAAATCAGCACCGCGACCAATCTCTTCGTCAGGCGTAAAACCAACTCTTATTTTTCCGTGTTGAATCTCCGGATTTTTGATCAGATATTCCATGGCAGTCACAATTTCGGTCAGTCCGGCTTTGTCGTCTGCACCGAGTAAAGTCAGCCCGTTGGTCGTAATTAAAGTCTGTCCTTTATACAACAACAAATCTTTGAAATAACTTGGCGATAAAACGATATTCTGTTCTTTGTTGAGCACGATATCGCCACCATCATAATTGTTGATGATCTGCGGTTTTACATTTAATCCTGTGAAATCCGGTGTTGTATCGTAATGCGAAACAAATCCGATTGTAGGAACCGCATGCGCAACATTGCTTTCGAGCGTGCTCATAACGTAACCGTTTTTGTCGATGGTGACTTTGGTCATTCCGATGGCTTTGAGTTCTTTAACTAGTAATTTGGCGAGTACCAATTGTTTTTTTGTACTCGGGGTTGTCTTTGAATTCGGATCAGATTCGGTATCAATTGTAACATAACTGATAAAGCGGTCTATGAGGTGCTGCATTTTTGTAGTTTTAAATTTTGAGTACGTAAAGATACAACTCATATATAATTTAAATGAAAATTCACCGATCAAACATTTATTAATTCATGTTCACAGGTTAAATTCATTACTGATCAGGCAAATGAGTTGCGCCGTTTAATGCTTCATGACTTTTTTTGTAAAAAGTGTATTTTGATTCCTATCGGTAATTTTGATGCAGTAAATTCCGCTACTAAAATCTTTGAGACTGACTTGATTTGAATTTGTATCTAAGTGGATGTTGCTCAGCAAAGCATTTCCTAACAAATCATAAATGGTCAAAAGCATGTTCGTCTGATTGTCATTTATATTTACAACCAAATAGTCGGTGGCAGGATTTGGGTATATTACCAATAAATCTTTATTTTCATTTTTTGGAATATCGAGAAAAGTCAGATTTTTGAAAAACGATACGTAGTTATTATAAATAATGTCACCATCAATACTCGTGTAAAAACTCATGAGTTCAAAAAAAGGATTGACATGATACCAAGTGTAATTAACATTATTTCCGTGACTGGTTTTGGTTCGAATGACGTTGTTATACGTTCCAAAAGGCGTAATCAATGTTCCGTAGGTATCATAATGATTGGTATCGTTCGCCAGATTGTTGTTGTATCCATATTGATTGACGAACGTTGTACCAAAAGTGTAAGGCAATTCGAAAAGCGTAGAAGCATTATCAAAGTGGCTTGCAGAATTTGTTCCAAATTCAGGATCCATCTGCGAATAGCCGATCAACTCCACTGCGTTGTCAGCAATACTATAAAAAGCGTATACAGGTTCGCCCATTCCTTTTGTAGTTACGATGCAGTAATTGGCATCAGGATATTCCACGGACAATAGACCAGACGAAACGGGAATAACTTCCACATTGTAGGCATCATCATAATTTGGACTACCGTAAGGAACTGCTGAAAAATCCCAAGTTTGGTTTGCACCGGAATTTCCGGGCGTTAGATTCGTTAAATCTATGGGTACATATAATTCAGCATAGGAATTTACCGGAAAGTTTGATGCCGTAAGAATGGGTTGTCCTTGCGTGAGAAAACTTAGAGACAAAGCAGCAATCACAAACATCAATTTTTCTTTCATACTCAAATATATAAAAATATTGTATTTACAGTCCAATATTCGGTAGTATTTGAGAAAGTAAGTCTTTTTACTTCAAAGACTTAACATTCGGGCGTTTAATTGTGTTGCCTTTCATCGTATAATACCAGGCCAATCCCATTTGTCGGTCGTAGTCAGAAATCAGTGGCGTAGTTTTGATCTGTGATTCTTTCATGGTGGCGAGCGCAATCTTATCGGTAGCGGCTTCTTTCTGGATGTGATACATATCTGTCTTGGTAACCATTTTGTTGAATGCAATGCTGATGTTTTTATGCGGAGTATACAGCGACGTTCCAAAGCTATAATATTCAAAACCTTTAGGCGCGATCATTTCAATCAATGTCGGCATGATATCGATATGCGAGCCCGGCGTTTGATTCGATGATTTTGGAATATTCTTGCCATACATAATTAAACCCACCGAACTTCTTTCATACAAGTTAGGCCGGCTGTTGATAAAACGCCTGCCAAAATGATCCCCGCTAAACGCATAAATCGCAGTGGGATATTTCTGAGCTGCTTTATCGACGAATTTTCCGATTGCGTAATCACCGTACCACAGATGCCCGATTTCTTCGATCGTCATGCTGCCGTCGGCATAGGGTTTCATCGCTTTGGGGAAATCTTTTTCACTTTTATACGGGAATCCCTTTTCATAAACATCAACCGTATAGGGCGCATGATAACTTGACGTCAATATAATGTTTAGCGAATATAATGTCGTATCGGTTTTGGCAATGACCAAATCGAAAAGTTTTTCATCTTCTACGCCCCAAGTTCCCGAATTACTGTCGCCTCCGGCATCGGTTGCGGAGAAAAAACGGTCTGCGCCTTGATACCTCGAAAAATCAGCGATATTCTGCCAGCTCGAAAATCCGCCATAAAACAGATTGGTCTGGTAGCCTAGTTTTTTAAATTGTGAAAAGATGGAAGTCACAAAAGGCTCGTTGAGTTCCCCAATTTTACTGATATTCACGCCGGTGTAAGGAACGTTGGTCACGATCGCGCCAAACGAATCAAAGGTTGCATCGGCAGCTGGCAGAAAATAATTAAAATGCGTCCCCTTGTTTTTGAGTGCGCTGAGTTGCGTTGACAATCCGAATGGTGCATATTGGTCCATCAGCGGCCAAGAATCATAGCTTTCCATGACGACGAGGAAGATCTGTTTTGGTTTTTCAATCATCGCGCCCAGAGCTTGTTTTTTCAAGTAATCGCTGACTTTGGGTTTTGCAAATGCAGCCTGAAAATCTGCGTCGTTCAAATACGGGTTTTTGCCTTCGAGGATATTAATTTCGTTGAAATCTTCCAATGCATACGCCAACGAGCGATACGGATTGATGATGGTTTTGTTTAAAAACGGATCACGCGACACGCCTGCCCATTTTCTGAGCGCCGGCACATCGGTCAACGAACCTCTGATACTGAAAATAAACAACAACAGCGAAACGATAATGATCACCGTTTTATAACCTTTGAAATGCAGTCTCGCAAGTTTTCGGTCGATGAAATCCTTATTTTCGAAATAACGCAGGATTAGAATTCCGAGCAGTATTGAAATAATAATCGCAATCAAATTCCACCACGGGTGAAAATCGGCGACGATCGTATTAAACACCGCTTTCTGATCGTCGTACAAACCCAGAAAAAGAAAGTTATTGAACTGGTTGTGGTATTCCCCAAAATAATTGATTGTGACGATGCAGATGATGGTCGATAAAATCACAAATAGATATTGACAAACCATGCGCGTTGTTTTAATAATTCTGAATCCTCCGGAATAGGACAGTGCCAACAACAACAGGAACGGTAACAGCATAAAATAAGAAACGGCGGTGCAATCGAACCGGAATCCCATCAACAGCGTTTTTGCAAATTCAACCGCGGCAACAGGCTGGGTCAACTGTTTGTGGTAAATCAAAACAAACGCCACGCGGAATATAAAAAAGAACACAATTCCAAAAAACCAAAAGAAGCACAGATTGGCCAATTCTTTGCGCAATTTTTCCCAGTTGGTGTTCATCATTTTCGACAATATAATATGCTTTAAAAGAGAGGCGAAGTTATGAAAAAGAAACCGACTACCGTTCGCAAATTGTTTTGATTTCCACAACGCCGTGTGTGGCATATTTTATCGATTAACGTCACTGCCCTTGTGGTTTGAAGAGTATTTGTTCATTTCAACGATTTTAAAATTTTTATCAAAACTTAGTTGTTAAGTTTGAATTCAATTTAATGTCAACCTATGAATATGAAAGATATCCACAGCCCAATTTACCGATTGGATTATTTTGAAGGATATTCCAACGGACTGAATCCAAAGATTCGCATCAACGCAAAAAGAGACAATGAAGCTTTCTCAACGGGATTTACCCTTGGACGTTTAGAATTTGAAAGTATGAACGGTTCGCTACGCAACGGCGTCCCCAAACGGATCGTGAATACCAAAATTCTTGAAGATTTTCTTCTCGCCGGCATGCTCGGTTTGAGCATCGATACCGAAGCCTACACTTCGTTTCAACTGCATATTATTTTGCAATGGTACCAAAGCGGTATCGAGCAGTACGACCCAAATCAAAGCAGTTACCTGATCGAGTTTCTCGAAGAAAACGGTATTGAGATGAGCTAAAACAACTTGGGGAAAAAGGGGTTTTATGGCTACAGAAAAAGCCACGAATGCACAGATCATTATTTGTGCATTCGTGGCTTCTACTTTTAATATTTGGGCGTTCCCCTGCGGGTCGGGCTTTCGCACTCGCTTCCCGACTGCATCGGGAGCGCTCAGACAATTGCTCAATCCCTAACGCACTGCCGATTTGGAAGGAAACTTAGGATTCCAAAGAAATTTCCGCGGTCTTAAATAAAAAACAACATTTTAAAAGAAAACCACCGCAGATTTCCCGATTAAAAACTTTAAAATCTGCGAATCTATGGTGGTTTATTATTTTATTCTGATTAAAACTTGCGTCCTTTGCGCAAACCTTTGCGAACCTTGCGGTTAAATCCTAATTCTTCGTAATCGTAAAATCATCTACAACCACGCCCGTCGAAGCGAGGTATTTACACGAAAGTACATTGCCATTAATATCAATGACCAAAGAACAGTTGTTCGTGTTGTTGTTGAAATACATCGCTGGCATCGGATAATTCGGCTGGTTTACGGCTTCAGGATCCTGCCCCGAGGTGCCGCAAACGGCGTATACCGTTCCATCGTACGGTGCGTTTTTGACAAAGCTATTCGTTTGTTGACTGACTTTCATCGCATTCGTAAACGTTGATGAAGTACCAAAATGACCTTTCATCAAATAGCTTCTTTCATTCACGTGTGAATGTCCGGCAAGTACCAAATCAACCTTATAGCTTTCCAACAAAGGCGCGATGTTCTGTCGCACATTTTGGAGTTCGAGCTCTGTATCACTATTGTGCGTTCCAAGCGTGTACGGCGGATGGTGCATGTATACGATCGTCCAGCGTTGCGTATTGGCTGCCAAATCGTTTGCGAGCCAAGTACGAATTGCACTGCCGGCAGCATTCGGGCAACCGTAGGTATCAATTGATATGAAATGAATGTTGGCGTAATTGTAAGAATAATATTTCGGTGTATTGGAAGCCACACCACCCGATTCTCCGTTTTGCGGTAGCGAGAAAATGTTAAAATAGGGAAAATTGTTGCCCTGCGACGCAGCGCTTAAATACCCGATATCACCGTAATCATGATTCCCCATAGTCGGGAACAGCGGCATGCTTTTAAATTGCTCCGGATATTGTGCAAAAACCCGGTCTTGAAATTCCGTATCCAAACCTTTCGTGTAGGCGTCGTCGCCGAGCCATATCCACAAATTCGTCGGTGTCGATCCTGCATAATTCACATACGAATTGCGGACATTCAATTGATGGGTTGTTCCGTTTCCAAAATCACCGATTGCCCAAACGCGCACAGGCATTACCGTTCCCACCGCCGGCGCAGTAATGAAATTGTTTTTCAAATCACCTTGGAATGTATGGGTTGCACTTCCTATGGTATAGTAATATTTCGTAGCCGGATTCAATCCCGAGATCGTGATGATATGTTCCGTCGTCAATGCACCGTCTGAAACAACACCTCCGTAAGCAACGCTGGTTCCGTATTGCACTTTAGAACTGCAAGCGATATCGGTGCGCCAGCGGATCGTGATACTATTTGGTGTTAGTTTTTGCAGATAGGCACCACGCGTCACGACCGGTATAACTTCACTGCTTGGCGCCACAATCCGCGCATTGAAACTCAAGTCGCTGCTGTCATAGGATATCTGGTGGACTTCCGCTGTTAATACATTAGTTCCAGTAAGAAACAGTGATGAACTTAAAGCAATCGTATTCCAAGCTGATTCTGCTGCGCCATTAATGGTTGAGGAAGCGGGGGTTGTATACGTTATAGTTCCGGTAGGCATATTTCTTCTATAGACTTCGTTTCCGTTGAGGTAAACCACGACACCATCATCATAGACGACACCCAATGTCATTTCCGTATAAGCAGCCGGGTTGATTACCGTAAATGATTTTCTGAAGTACGTCGTCAGGTATTTGGCGGTAGGACTTGGACCGTAGCTTACAACCGTATTTTCGTCGCCGTCGCCGTAACCCAATTCGGCAGTTCCGGAGCTCCATGCACTGTCATCAAAAGTGCTGCTGCGCCAAGCAGTGCCCTGATTACTGCCATTGTCTAAATATTTCCATGTGCCATTGGCGCCAAGAAACGTGTCGGTACCGCCGGCATAAGTTGTAAAACCTACAACCGCGCTGAAACCACTGTTGATACTGCATACCGCCTGCACTCGGAATTCGTAATTGGTCGATGGAATCAATCCGGTTATCGTTTTAGAAGCCGCCGATGAACTCGTATTAATCCAAGAATTTGTTCCCGCCAATTGGTATTGTACATTATACGTCGCAGCATCCGCAACTGGGTTCCAGCTGACAAAAACTGTCGAAGCATTGTTCGAAATTACGGACAAGGCTGTCGGTGTCGAACAAGTTGGTGCTGTAGTGATGAAGTTATAGGTTCCGCTATATCCGCTTGCAAACGAGCAAACGGCTTGGACTTTAAACTCATAAGCGGTCTGTGGTGACAAACCTTGTATGATTTTGAAATTCACATTTGATGTATCCGTATTCCATTCTTCGGTATCGATCTGTCGGTATCGGATGTCGTAACTCGTAGCATCTGGTACAGCCTGCCACAACAGTTTTGCCGATGTTCCTGTAATCGAATTGGCATCAAGCAATGCCGGTATATTGCAACTTAACGAAACCGTCGCAAAATTTGCGATCGCGCTGAATTCACTTGTGGTGCTGCACACTGCTTGCACTTTAAATTCGTAGTTGCTCTCGGGAGATAAACCAGACAATGATTTCGAAGCAGTACTGCTTGTAATTGTAGTCCAAGGTTCGGTTGCGATGAGTCGGTATTGAATGTTGTAACTTGTCGCGCCAATGACTGCTTGCCAGCCCAAAATGACTGCAGTTGCTTGAATAGAATCGACAGTAAGTGCATCCGGAATGCCGCATGTAGCGGGAATGGTTGCTGATAATCGTGCGTTGAAACTGAGATCTGAGCTTGCTACTGACTGTTGGTGCATCTCTACAGCCAACACATTGGTTCCGGTAATGAGTGTATTCGGATTTACAGCAACACTATACCAAGTGGACTCGTCGGCACCACCAACAGAAACAGTAGCCAATGTATTATAATTGATTGTTCCGCTCGGCATATTGTTTCGAAAAATCTCCGTGCCGTTGAGATAGGCGACAACACCGTCATCACGCACCACTTCTAATAGCATCGCAGTATAGGCTGCCTTATTGCTGATTTGAAAAGCCTTTCTGAAATAGGTCGTTATATATTTGCTGTTAGCATTTGGTCCGTAACTGACGATCGTATTTTCATCGCCTTCTCCGTAACCCAATTTCGTATTGCCCGAAGCCCATGCATTATCATTGAAAGCAATGCTGCGCCATGCTGTCCCTTGGTTGGTTCCATTGTCTAGATATTTCCAACTTGAATAGGCTGGTATTATAAAACTCGTACCTGAAGCTAATGTTGTAAAACTAGCCGATGCGCTGTAAGCACTATTGACCAAGCAAGAAGCTTGCACTTGGAATTCGTATTGACGCGTTTCCAATAATCCAGTGATCGATTTTGTATTGGTTGTGGCGGTAGTGATTGTCCAAGTAGCGGTCCCCGTACGTCGGTATTGTATTGTATAACCGGCAGCGCCTTCGACGGCATTCCACGAAAGTGTGGCTGTGGCTGCTGTAACATTTGAAGCGACAAGCGCGTTGGGCGTTGCGCAGTAAGCGGTAAGCGTCGTGAAATAATATAACGCGCTGTACTCACTTAATGCCGAACAACTCGATTGGATCTGAAATTCATAATTTGTTGCAGGCGTTAAACCCGCAATATTGAGTTGCGTAGTCGTGGTCGTTGCGTTGGTCCAAATCCCGGTTGCGGTGGGTCGGTACCGGATGTTATAATTATTGGCGGTTGAAACTGCATTCCAGGAAAGCATTGCTGAAGTTGTCGTTATCGCATTCGCATTGAGGTTTGCAGGTGGTAAGCAGCTCGGATTCAAAACAGCATCGAGCCTTGCATTAAAACTCAAATCAATTTCGCCAGAAAGCGCTTGGTGGATTTCGATTGCCAACACATTTTGACCTTCGACGAATAACGCGGAACTTATATAGAATCCATAAAAAGTGGCTTCATCCCCATTTTTGGTTTCCGTAGCCGCCGGAATTGCATAGGCAAGATTGTCGTTGCTCATGTTGCTCCGTGCGACTTCTCTGCCATTAAGATACACCACAGCGCCATCATCGCGCAGTAAATTCAGTCGATACCAGGGATAAGCGCTGCGATTGGTCAGTGTAAAAGTCTTTCTAAAATAAGTAGTTCGGTGTTCCTGATGGTTTGCCGGTGGTGTTAGCAGGGTTAGTTCGTCGCCGTCGCCATAACCGAATTCACCGTTGCCAACGTTCCAAGCGGTGTCATCATATGCGGCGGAGCGCCAATTGGTTCCAAGATCGGATAGGGTGTAGCGGTATTTCCATGGGCTGTCCTGAGGAAAAACGGAAACGGTTTGCCCCATGACGCTTAAGTATAAAAACAAGAAAAAGGATACTAAAGGTATTTTGTTCATCACTTTCGATTCGCTGCATTAAAGTGCAAAGTAAAAACAGAATAAAGGAATTAAAAATAAACTCCGATAAACTCCACGAAAAGCCGTTGAAGAAAATAATCCTTTGAAGTCAATTTTTTAAATTTTAAAAAGCGCATTATTTTCTGCCGTTTTTATTCCGAAAATTCATTCATCATCAATCTTTTGGTATGCTTCAGATACCTGAAACGCATGATGTGCAGATTCAATCGTTTTTCTTATATGCGGCTAATGCAATTATGGTTTTGTTAGTCATTAAAGTGAAGCACTTTACGATCCGTGTCTTCAATTACAGGTATAGGTAAATAGATCTAGATAAATGGAATTGTTTTGTTATTACTCGTAAAACCTTTGACGAAATAAACGTCAACAGTGCAAAAAAACGCCTCAAAATTCTAAATTTTCGATCAAATTTTGTAAATCTGAATCTCAAATAAATTTCATACTTTTGAGCCTTAAAAAATATACTATGGCTATAATTGCATTAGGAGGAAAACCAATCCAAACATCGGGCGAATTGACAAGAGTAGGTGCTAAAGCAGCAGATTTCGCATTGATCAAAACCGATTTATCGACGGTAACTTTAGCTGATTTTTCAGGCAGCCGTTTGGTGATGAACATATTTCCGAGTGTCGACACAGGAACTTGTGCCGCATCGGTTAGAAAATTCAACGAAAAAGCCGCGCTTTTAAACAATACTAAAGTTTTATGCATTTCACGTGATCTGCCTTTCGCCCAACAACGTTTTTGTGGCGCCGAAGGATTGGAAAATGTAATCAATCTGTCTGATTTTAAAACGGGCGCTTTTGGCAAGGATTACGGTCTCGAAATACTTGATGGCATATTCAGCGGGCTGCATTCGCGGGTCGTCATTGTATTGGATGAAACAGGAACCGTAACTTACACCGAACAAGTGGGCGATATTGCTGACGAGCCCGACTATGAAAACACCTTGGCGGCGCTTTAATACTACAAGAATGGAATTTCAAAAAGACAATACATTTTTCACCGGACGATTGAAAAGCATGGGTTTCGCTTTCAATGGCGCCCTAAAACTCATCACGACTGAGCACAGCGTCATGGTGCAAGCGTCATTGGCGGTGCTGCTGATTATTGCCGGAATTTATTTCGATATTGCAATGACCGAATGGCTTTGTCAAACCCTAGTCATTGGTTTGGTATTAAGTGTTGAAGGCTTGAATACGGCAGTTGAAAAAATAGCAGATTTCATTCATCCGAATTACCACGAAAAAATTGGATTTATCAAGGATATTGCGGCCGGCGCTGTGTTTTTTGCAGCCATGACCGCCATAGCCGTCGTGTTGTTGATTTATGTTCCGAAATTTTTATAGTTTAATGATAGTATAGCAAAAGCATGGCTAAAGCAATAAAAAAAGAAGCAACGGATAAGAAACAGGATGGGCAGCCTGAGAAAAAACCCTGGCGTATTTCGCGACAGCATAAGTTGCTTATCGGCAGTCTATTCATATTGTTTTCGATTGCGTTGTTTGTGGCATTCGTTTCGTTTTTTGTATACGGACACGAAGACCAAAGCACGATCAATCTGTTGGCGGACCGTGCCGAAAAATCGAAAAATTGGTTGGGTAAATTCGGAGCAGTTTTGTCTGATTTCTTTATCTACCGTGGCTTTGGTGCCGCTTCCTTTCTTTTTGTGAAATTGTTTTTTCTTACGGGTTCGTTTTTGGCTTTAGACATTCCGCTAAAAAAACTCAAAAGCATCTGGTTCTGGGATTTGTTTGCGATCATACTCATTTCGGTATTGTTTGGTTTTTTCGCCGATTCATTACCCGAACTTGGCGGCACGATAGGTTATGAAATGAACCTTTTTTCGCAGGATTACATTGGTCGAATAGGAACCTTACTCGTACTCATTTTTGGCATCATCATTTATCTGATATTTAAAATCAAAGTTTCTCCGGATGCCATCAAATCGTTTTTTGAAAGAAGCAAAAAGGAAATGAAAGACGAATTGGCAACGATTGAAGTACCGACTTCCGATACGAGCTACATTCTCGAAGAGTTTGCGGTCAAAGACGAAGAAGACGAAATCCTCGAGGAGCCGCAACTCAAGCCGACATCCCAATTTGAAATCAACAAAGAATCCCTGAAACCAACCATCGCGCATCCATCGGAAATTCATCTGGAGCCCGTTGTTGCTAAACCAGCGACGATGCCGATGACGGTAACGCCTATTGCAGAGCCTGAGATTATCAAGACCAGCGATGAGTCGTTTGTGATTGAGAAAGCGCCCGAAGAACCTACACTTGATGAAAATTTGGCAGCGCGTTTGGTGGCCGATTTCGGATTGTTTGATCCGACTTTGGAATTATCGAACTATAAGTTCCCAACACTCGATTTACTTAAAGAATATTCCAGCGGCGGCATTACAATCAACCAAGCGGAATTAGAAGAAAACAAGAACAAT
This sequence comes from Flavobacterium sp., assembly GCA_031425295.1. Lineage (GTDB taxonomy): Bacteria > Bacteroidota > Bacteroidia > Flavobacteriales > Flavobacteriaceae > Flavobacterium. The sequence goes on from JANPJB010000073.1 coordinate 89,107, forward strand.
ATTGTTGAGACGCTCCGAAATTATAAAATCGAGATCGCGCAGATTAAAGCTACGGTCGGTCCGTCGGTGACACTGTATGAAATCGTTCCGGAAGCCGGAATCAGAATCTCTAAAATCAAAAGTCTCGAAGACGATATTGCTTTATCGCTTTCTGCGCTGGGCATTCGTATCATCGCACCGATTCCTGGAAAAGGCACGATTGGTATTGAAGTTCCGAACAAGAACCCTACTATGGTTTCGATGAAAAGCGTCATTGGTTCCGCGAAGTTTCAGGAAGCTGAAATGGAACTGCCGATCGCATTAGGAAAAACCATTTCGAATGAAACCTTTGTCGTCGACTTAGCGAAGATGCCGCACTTATTGATGGCAGGTGCTACGGGACAAGGAAAGTCGGTTGGACTGAATGCAGTTTTAACTTCACTATTGTATAAAAAACATCCGGCGGAAGTGAAGTTTGTACTCGTCGATCCGAAGAAAGTGGAACTTACATTATTCAACAAAATAGAACGACATTATCTCGCCAAACTACCTGATTCAGGAGACGCAATCATTACCGATAATACGAAGGTTATCAATACTTTAAATTCACTTTGTGTGGAAATGGATAACCGATATTCATTATTGAAAGACGCGATGGTGCGCAACATTAAAGAGTATAACGATAAGTTCAAATCACGCAAACTGAACCCTGAACAAGGACACCGCTTTTTACCGTACATCGTTCTCGTCGTTGATGAGTTTGCCGATTTAATCATGACGGCAGGCAAGGAAGTTGAAACTCCAATTGCGCGTCTTGCCCAGTTGGCGCGTGCGATCGGAATCCATTTGATCATTGCTACGCAGCGGCCTTCTGTCAATGTAATTACCGGAATCATCAAAGCGAATTTCCCGGCGAGGATTGCCTTTAGGGTAACTTCAAAGATCGATTCGCGAACCATTCTGGATGCCCAAGGTGCGGACCAACTCATTGGTCGTGGCGATATGTTGTATACGAACGGCAATGATATGGTGCGGGTGCAGTGTGCGTTTGTCGATACGCCGGAAGTAGAAAAAATCACAGAATTCATCGGTTCTCAAAAAGCGTATGCCGATGCTTATCTGCTTCCTGAATTTGTTGGTGATGAAAGTGGCATTAATCTTGATATCGACATTTCCGAAAGAGATTCACTCTTTAGAGAAGCCGCAGAGATTATCGTAACTGCACAACAAGGTTCCGCTTCGTTACTTCAAAGAAAATTAAAATTAGGTTACAATAGAGCCGGCAGGTTGATCGATCAACTCGAAGCCGCTGGAATTGTTGGCCCGTTTGAAGGAAGTAAAGCCCGTAGTGTCAATATTACCGATCTGAGCGCACTCGATCAGTTTTTTAATCACGAACAAAACAACCAATAGCATGAAAACGCTTGCCTCAATTACCTTATTCCTCTTGATCAGCTTCAACCTACAAGCCCAAGACAAAAAAGCCAAAGATTTATTAGACCAAGTGACCGCTAAAGTGAAGAGCTACAGCAATATCGTCATCGATTTTAAATACGCACTCAACAATTCCAAAGAGAACATCAATCAGGAAAGTAAAGGAAACGTGACGATGAAAGGCAATATGTATGTTTTGAACTTGATGGGCGTTACCAAAATATTCGACGGTAAAAAAATCTACACCATCAATCCTGAAGACGAGGAAGTTTCGATTTCCAAGCTCAATGAAAAAGACGATAACGCGATCACGCCGTCGAAGATGCTTACGTTTTATAACAGCGGTTATAAGTACACTTGGGACATCAAACAGAACGTCAAAGGCAGACAGATTCAATATATTAAATTGGTGCCCACCGGTAAAGACCAGCGCAAAGAAATCCTTTTGGGTATTGACATTCAAACCAAAAATATCTACAATTTGATTGAGATTGGTAAAAACGGTACAAAAACGACATTGACTGTGAATTCTTTCAAAATCAACCAACCTTTATCAAAAAATCAATTTACCTTTGAGCCGGCTAAATATCCAAAATATTACATCAATAAGTTAGATTAACCGCAAGTGAAGATTCTCGACAAATACATTCTAAAATCATTCCTTACTACGTTTGCGACAGTATTTGTAATCCTTCTATTAATTTTTATTCTTCAAACCGTTTGGCTTTTCATTTCTGAGCTCGCAGGAAGAGACTTGGATTTTAGTATGATTGTCAAATTTCTACTTTTCAAAATGCCAAGTTTGGTGCCATTGGTGCTGCCATTATCGGTGCTGCTGGCTTCGATTATGACTTTTGGTGATCTCGCAGAAAACTACGAGTTTGCGGCTATGAAGTCGGCGGGCATTTCGTTGCAAAGAGTGATGCGCGGCTTAACGATATTCATTGTTTTTTTGAGTTTCGCGGCTTTCTTTTTTGCCAATAATGTGATTCCGTACGCAGAATATAAATTCATCAATTTCAGAAAGAGCATTGCGCAAATGAAACCTGCGATGGCGATTGCCGAAGGACAATTTAGCGATGTTGGACTTTACAACATCAAAGTTGAGAAAAAGTCAGGCAATAATGGTAACTTCTTAACCGGCGTGACGATCCACAAAAAGACGAGTATGTATGACGGCAGTAAAAATGTCATCAAAGCCAAAACGGGTGAACTGATCAGCAATGAAAAATCGAACATCCTTAAAATGGTCCTCAACGACGGCTATTATTACGAGGATATCGTTCCCAAAAAATACGAAGAAAGAAGCAAAGTACCTTTTGCCAAAAGTTCATTTAAGAAATACATCATCAATATCGATTTGTCGAAACTAAACCCAGTCGATGAAGATGAAGACCAAGTTAAAGATACCGACAAAATGCTCAATGTAAGCGAGTTGTTGTATACGATTGATTCGCTGAACACCAACTACCGCAAGGATATTGTCTCGATATCGGACAACACTTATCTCCGAATGGGCATGACGTTGAAAAGGGACACTGCCTTGGCGCCAATGACAACATCGAAACCCAAGTTACTGGACAATTTCACCGCGGCAGAGCGCACGAATATTTTAAATATGGCATCGAGTAATGTCGTCGGCAATACTTTTTCAATCGAGAGTTATAAGAATGAGATTTTTGCGAAGATCGAAACCATCAACGAACACTGGATTGCTTTGTATGAGAAGTTCGTCATTGCGATGGCTTGCCTGCTCATGTTCTTTATTGGTGCACCTTTGGGAGCCATTATCAGAAAGGGCGGATTGGGATTGCCGATTGTTTTTGCGATGATTATTTTCATCATCTTTCACTTTGCGAACACCTTTGGTAAAAAAGTGGCGCAAGAAAATGGGATCACACCATTTGCTGGATGTTGGCTGTCGACATTCATACTACTACCACTGGCGGTTTTACTGACTTATCGGGCTACGAATGATATAGGATTGATTAATATCGATACGATTACGGCGCCGTTCCAGAAATTATTCCAGAAACTATTTCCATCCAAAAATTAATTGTTATTCATGGAACTTGAAAAGATAAAATTAAACACGATTGAAGAAGCCATTGAAGACATTCGTCAAGGCAAAGTGATTATTGTTGTTGATGATGAAGACCGTGAAAATGAGGGCGATTTTTTAGCCGCTGCGGAATTGGCGACGCCGGACATGATCAATTTTATGGCGACCCACGGGCGCGGATTGATTTGCGTACCACTGACCGAAAATCGTTGCAAAGAACTCGGGCTGCATGCGATGGTCACGAACAATACCGATCCGATGGAAACGGCTTTTACGGTTTCTGTTGATTTAAGAGGCAATGGTGTCACGACGGGAATCTCAGCTTCCGATCGGGCTAAAACCGTTCTCGCGTTGACCGATGCAAACACAAAACCATACGAGTTGGCGCGTCCGGGGCATATATTTCCATTGATTGCCAAACAAGGCGGTGTACTTAGAAGAACTGGACATACGGAAGCGGCGATTGATTTCGCGCGACTTGCCGGCTTTAAATCCGCAGGCGTGATCGTCGAGATCATGAATGAAGATGGCAGCATGGCACGATTGCCACAACTTGTAGACGTTGCCAAAAAGTTTGATCTGAAGTTGGTTTCGATCGAAGACTTAGTCGCGTACCGCATGCAGCACGACAGCCTAATTGTGAAGAAAGAAGATTTCGATATTGAGACGCGTTTCGGGAAATTCAGACTTCGCGCTTATCAACAAACGACGAACATGCAAGTGCATATCGCCCTGACCAAAGGCACTTGGAATATTGGCGAGCCAATACTAACGCGGATTAATTCGACCTTAGTCAATAATGATATTTTAGGAACGCTGACGAACAATGCCGATAAGAAACTCGACGATATGTTCCAATTGGTGAACGACGAAGGGAAAGGTGCAATTTTGTTTATCAACCAGGAAATGCAAACGACCAATTTGTTGCACCGCATTTCGGAACTCAAAAATCTACAGTCGAAAGGCATTTACAAAGCGCCGCAGATTAAAATGGACATTAAGGATTTTGGTATTGGTGCACAAATTTTGCACGATATTGACATTAGTAAGATTCGACTTGTTTCTAATGCAGAACATGCCAAAAGGGTGGGGATGATCGGGTATGGGTTGGAGATTACGGAATATGTGACGTACTAAAATCCATGCTTGTATTTGTGGCTTTACTATTCACAGTTTGCAAATCCGCGCTATACTAATCCGCGAGATATGATTAATAACACTTCCTACCTTCAAGGTTTCGTTGAGCCGACTTTTACAGTAACATTACTTTTCGTAGGCTCTGATCCTATCGGTGAGGCGATAATTCCTTTAGACTGACCCCCAACATCTACCTTTATAGCATTACTGTTTTCGCTGCCAGTTTGGGCATTAATATTTGTGTTGACATTGTACTGATTAGCGCGGCGGATTGAATCGCTGACTCGCGAAGTGTTGCCATCACGCGGACGCTGCGCTGCCATTCTGATGATGTCGCCATTGGGGATTTTTACGTTGTTGTCGGTTGCCTTTACACCATTGTTACGAACCTGGGCTGATGCAAAGTGTACGGCCAGCGATGCTAATAATGTGATTACAAGTTTCATGATTTTGCAGTTAGGGGTTGTGAAAGGCTAAGGTAGTTGTTAGATCGCAAATTCGGTTACAAGTCTGTGGGCTAATATTGTAGGATTGTACGATATTGGGCGTTTGTATGCTTTGGAAAATCAGCTAGTATTCAATGCCGATCGCAGCTGTACTTGTAGTTATAGATTTATTGGACACGGTTTGCCAATCCGCGCTGTCAGATTTTTTTTCAATTTATTAGCGTAGCATTTTTTCACGAGAAAATTCTATCTTAGTGGAGAAATCGCGTTCCGATTCTCCGCAACAAAACGTTAGTGCCAATTCTAGAAAAAAGCGGTACATTCAGCAATCTAAATTCATAGAAATGAGGTATTTTTCAGTACTATTTTTGATGTGTTTTACATTAAAATCTCTAGCCACAAACTATTATGTGAGTCCATCTGGTAGCAATTCAAATAATGGACTAACAGAAGATACAGCATTTCAAACACTCGAGTATGCCGCAAATCAAACTTTGCCGGGCGATACGGTTTTTGCCATGAATGGAACCTATACGAATTCATGGCCCGCCAGTGGTGTTTTAAATATTGATACCTCTGGAACGGCTGATAATAGAATTGTTTACAAAAATTATCCTGGACATACGCCATTGATAAAATTGAATGCCAATAACTGGGCAGGAATTGGTATCAATGGCGCTGATTACATCACCATTGATGGCTTTACAATAGTAGGTAACAATGATTCCATCACTTTGGCGTACGCTTTAGCAGAACAATCGAATACAAATAATCCGGCGACATCAGGAAATGGCATCGGAATTACCAGAGCATATAACGATATCACGAACAAGCCGCATCACAATATTATTCGCAACTGTACGATTTCAAAATGTGGTGGTGCCGGCATTTATGGGTACAGATCTGATTATACCACCATAGAAAATAATACTATTTTTGAATGCGCGTGGTATGCCCCTTACGGCAATAGCGCCATATCTTTATACCAGTGTTGGAATTCGGATGCTTTAGCGATCACGAAGAATTATATTGTGGGCAATACCTGTTACAGAAATGAAAACTATATTCCATTTATTGCTGTCGGCAGTATTACCGATGGGAACGGAATCATCATTGACGATGGCAGAAACACACAGAATAGCTCAACTCAGGGCGTATACTTGGGCAAAACATACATTGCCAATAATTTAATTTACGATAATGGTGGTAGGGGAATTCACGTGTATTTGAGCGACAATGTTACCATCGCTAATAATACCTGTTTTCAAAATTGTCAATCACCCGCCATTCAAGATGGAGAATATACCGCTTACAGTGCCGGTAGCATTTCATTTATCAACAATATTGCCTTTCCATCAGCCGGCATTCCACCAATCGATAAATCAAACACCACCACAACCAACTTATTGGTCGACCACAATTTATGGGCAGCCAATGCAGACTTGGCGAATCCACTGGGCACTAATGCCATCATTGGCAATCCCGATTTTGTAAACCCGAGTGCCAATCCATTAATTGCGGACTTTCATTTGCAAGCCTCAAGCAATGCCATCAATGCGGGAACAGCAATGAATGCGCCATTACAAGATAAAGACAATAACACAAGATTACCAGGAATCGATATTGGATGCTATGAATACCAACTTCCGTTGACAACAGCAGGTGATGAATGGTCAAATGATGCCGTAATGATTTATCCAAGTCCTGCTTCCAATACGATTACCATTGAAACCAACCCAAATGAAAATAAAGAATTGGAGATTTATATTGCTAATGCAAATGGACAAACTATGCTTCGGACAAGGAAACTTTCCAGTAATGGTGTAATTCAACTTGATATAGAAAAATTAGCAATTGGCATTTATTTTATAAGCATCATTGACTATAAAAATAATGCCTTGACGACTAAAAAAATTATTAAAGCAGATTAATATTGTTCGTTGTTACCAGCTAGTACATGCGAACAGTTGGCAGTAATTGTTTAGCACACCCTAGCAATCAAAATTTTTAGACAAAAAATCGACTTAAACATGAACTTATCGACACTATTGGAGCAACTTTATCAAAAACTGCTTTCAGAAAAAACCAAGGAAAGAAGTGAAACAACCATCTTGTGGATTGCTTTAGCAAGTTTTATCATTCACTTGATCCTTATCGGATTGGCGCGTTTTAATATCATTGGTCTTAATGAATCCTCACATTTATTAAGAAACCCGATCGCTGCGGTCTACACGCCGTTTTCATTCATACTGGTTTATGAGGTGTATCTTTTAATTTATTACCTCCCGAAATCAACTTCTACCTACATCTCAAAGCAATACGAAATTATTGCGCTAATCATCATCAGACGATTGTTTAAAGACCTTTCCAACCTATCACTTTCTTCCAATTGGTTCAACAACAATAATGATCTGCAGTTTACGTATGATTTAGCAGCATCCGTCTTATTATTCTATTTCATTTATCTGTTTCACATTCAGCGAACCAAAGTGTATGATACTACTAAAAACAGAAAAAATCATGCTGCAAGTATTACAAAATTTATAAACGCGAAAAAATGGATCGCCACGGCTTTAGTTCCGCTACTTGTAGGCATCGCCATATATTCGTTTTTAAGCTGGAGTATTGGCATCATGCAACCCAGCGAAACCGACGCTATTTCTTTCAAGAACATCAATAATATTTTCTTTGAGCAGTTTTTCACTATTCTGATTATCGCAGATGTCATCTTGTTGTTGGTGTCTTTTTTTCACACCGACGAGTTCCACAAAGTCATTAGAAACTCGGGGTTTATTATTTCCACGATATTAATTCGAATTTCGTTTTCGGTCAGCGGTATCGTGAATGTTGTATTGATTGTTGCTGCTATTTTGTTCGGACTGTTGATGCTTACGATACATAATAAATTCGAAAAGCAGTTGGCAGAAGAGAGGGAAGAAGGTGGTAAAATTGAGGAATGAAAGACATCGCTAACAACACAAATTAAAATGAATATTTAGGATTTTGGTATTGGTGTCCAGATGTAAGATTTGATATTAATGAGATTCAATTCGTATTTTTTAGATTGAGTAGTAGTTCTTATCAACATATAAATTTATTTACATTTAATTGATGAAATGCATTGAAGTAGTTGCAGCTATTATTTTACATCAGAATAAAATTCTTTGTGTTCAACGAGGCTCAAATAAATTTGATTATATTTCCTATAAATACGAATTTCCAGGAGGAAAAATAGAAGTTGGTGAAACAAAGGAAGAAACAATAACTAGAGAGATATTCGAGGAACTAAAAATGGAAATTATAGTCCGGGAGGAGTTTATGACTGTAGTACATCAATATCCTGATTTTTTACTAACGATGCATAGCTTTTTATGTACAAGCAACAATACAAAACTTACCTTAACCGAACATGTTGAATTTCAATGGTTAAATAAAGAAGAATTAATAAACTTAGACTGGGCCGCTGCTGATATTCCGATTATGGAAGAATTAATAAAATTTCAAATATGAATCAGGGATTGTATGAAGAATTAGTTACCAAACTAATAAACTGTAAATTAAATGAATTAGAAAAAGACACTTTTCAAGTAAAGAAAACGTCAATCGATAAAGTCGAAGCAGCCCAGTTACTGTCACAGCATATTGGTAAAACTATTAGACAAGCTTTTTCTTTAATAAAGGGTAAAGACATTCTTGAAACTCAAATTGAAATAGCCAATAAAATTATTCTTTTTCTGAAGGATGAATTAAAAAGAGAGGAATTTGAAGATGATCTTATAGAAACAGAAGGTAAAATTTTAAAAGCAGTTTTTACGAAGGTTGATGCTCATTTTAATGATTTAGAATTACATTTAAAAGAGATTACTCCCTACACCAGATTAATTCATAGTGAGCTCTTTACAGGAGGAAATTCAGGGATTACATTGGAAAGTGAACTTAGAAAGGAGATATTATCTTCAGATGAAATAGACTTGTTAGTCTCCTTTATTAAATGGAAAGGCATACGAATTCTTGAACCCGAGTTAAGAGAATTTACTGATAGAGGAGGAAAGTTAAGAGTAATTACCACAACTTATATTGGAGCAACAGATGCGAAAGCAATCGAATTTTTAGCTTCTTTAAAAAATACTGAAGTAAAAGTTTCCTATAACACCGGAAATGAAAGATTGCATGCGAAGGCATATTTATTTCAAAGAAACACAGGATTTCATACAGGTTATATCGGTTCGTCAAACTTTTCTCGTTCAGCATTGACAGATGGCTTAGAATGGAATTTGAAAATCACCACAAAAGAAGTTAGTCATATTATCGATAAATTCAAGAAAACTTTTGAAGCTTATTGGCAAAATTCAGAATTTGAATTGTATGACATAAATCGTCATTCTGAAAAATTAGTTGAAGCTTTACAGCAAGGGAAATTTTCAAAAGAATATATTTTTACTACATCTTATTTTGATATAAAACCTTTCCATTACCAAAGCGAAATACTTGAGAAATTAGAAGTTGAAAGAACAGTTCATGATAGATATAGGAATCTTTTAGTAGCTGCTACTGGAACTGGAAAAACTGTTATTTCTGCATTTGATTATAAGAACTTTAGAAACAATAACAAGTCATCAAAATTGCTTTTTGTAGCCCATAGAAAAGAAATTTTGCAACAAGCCAAAGCAACTTTTCAAGGTATTTTAAAAGACAGTAATTTTGGGGATTTATGGGTTGATGGATTAGAACCAACCTCAAATGAGTATCTTTTTGTTTCTGTACAAACATTAAATAATAGAGTAAAAGATTTAAAACTATCACCAGATTATTTTGATTTTATAATTTTAGATGAAGCTCACCATGGAGCTGCCTCTAGTTATAGACCCTTTTTAAATTATTTTCAACCCAAAGTATTATTAGGACTGACTGCAACACCTGAAAGAAATGATAACGAAAATATTCTTGAAGATTTTTGTAATCGTATAGCGGCTGAAATTAGACTTCCAGAGGCATTAAATAAAAAACTATTATGTCCATTTCAATATTTTGGAATTACAGATAGTATAGATTTATCCAAAGTTAAATGGGAAAAAGGTAAGTATGTAGTTAGTGAATTGACAAGTACATATACTAAAAACAATGTACGAGTTGGTGAAATAATTTATAATCTTGAAAAGTATACCAATGATATAAATGATGTTCGAGCAATTGGATTTTGTGTGACAATTGAACACGCTATTTTTATGGCTGAAAAATTCTGTTTAGCAGGGTTGAAGGCAGCATGTTTAACATCAAAAAATTCAAGTGACCGTGATAATGTTAGAGAACAAGTCAGAAAAAAAGAATTCAATTATTTATTTGTAGTAGACATTTTTAATGAAGGAGTTGATATTCCTGAAATTGATACGGTTTTGTTCTTAAGACCAACAGAAAGTTTAACTGTTTTTCTTCAGCAATTGGGACGTGGTTTACGACTAGCAGAAGGAAAAGATTGTTTGACGGTTTTAGATTTTGTGGGAAATTCAAGACCTGAATATGATTTCGAGAGTAAATTTAGAGCATTAATTGGAAAAACGAGTACATCCGTTCAAAAAGAAATAGAAGATGATTTCCCTCATTTGCCATTAGGTTGTTCTATTGTTTTAGAGAAAAAAACGAAAGAAACTATTCTTGCAAATATTAGAAAAGCGACATCTTTAAATGTTAATCAACTGATAACGAAAATAATAAATTTTCAGCATCAAATAACTTTACCATTAAATCTAAATAATTTCATTGAATTAAATAATATTTCACTTGAAACAATATACAAGAAAGATAGTTGGTCAAGATTGCGTCAAAGAGCAGGTGTAATTAATGATTTTGAAAATACAAATGAAAAGCAAATATTTTCAGCTATTTAGTAATAAATGGTTAGCAACCAATTCTACCAGTTACTTTAATTTCATATTAAAGATTGCAAAACAGGATTTTAAAATCAGAATTACTGATTTTGATGAAAATCAAAAATCCATGTTATTAATGTTGCATTATGACGTATGGCAAAATCATGGTCTATTCCAATCATTAGAAGAAAGTATAAATTCAATAGGAAAGAACAAGATATTAATAAAAGAAATTATTGAAGTTTTGGAAATTCTAATTGATAGAGTTGATTTCAAAGAAATAGACATTATATTGCCTTACAAACAACCGTTAAAGGTTCATGCCAGATATACACGTGACCAAATTCTAGCAGCTTTTGGATTGAGTACATTTGAAAGGAAATCGCCCAGTAGAGAAGGCGTTGCAGAAAACACTAACTTAAATACTGAAGTACTATTCATTAATTTAATCAAGTCCGAAGAAAACTTTTCTCCAACTACTATGTATGATGATTATGCAATTAGTGAATATCTTTTTCATCGGCAAAGTCAAAATTCAGCTACACCAACTAAAGGAAGAGGGTTGTCCTATCTAAAACATCAAGAGAACGACAAAAAGATTTTGCTCTTTGTTAGAGAAAAAGCAAATGATGAGAAAGGAAACACAATGGGCTATGTTTTTATTGGTGAAGCAAATTTTAAGGAAAATGAAGGCGAAAAACCAATGAATATCAAATGGATATTAAGCGAACCAATACCAAACTATCTGTGGAAAGCATCAGCTAAAATGTCAGTTGGCTAATAATTATTGCTATTAGGGATTATCAAATAGACTATTTAGACACCTATGACGGCTTTTTAAAACCCGATGACTCCGATTTGTAATAAGATCCCCATCCAAAACTTTAAGCAAATTTTCCTTCCACAATTTTTCTTTCCAACTTGTGACAATTTTTATGCTGTTTTAAAAATGGTCACACGTATTGTGACAAATTTTTTTCACTTTTTAAAATTGTCACAACTTTTGTGACAATTTTATTTTTTGGATCAAAATTGTCACAAAACTGTGGCAAAATATTTGCCTGCAAAAAAATGTCACAACACCTTGCATCATGAAAAAAGACCACGCCATTAGTTCCCATCTCGGCATTACCCAGCACGAACTTGCTATGCTACTGGGGGTAAGCCGCAGCCAATGCGCGATGTTTGAACTCGGCAAACGCGATTTACCGCTGCACGCTAAGCAGTTCCTCGCTGAAATGCTGGCTTACGTCCAAGCACCCGAAAACGCCGCCAAAACCATACAAACTGCGCCGCCTAAAGCTGCGATGCAACAATTCGAACGCCTGCTGCGCGAGAACGAGTACCAGCAATTGCTCGCCGCACGTAAAATGGCTGCCGCTGCTAAAAAGCAGGAAGCTCAGTCGCGGTTGATGAAGCTTGCTGCGTTTTTAAGTATAAGCAAGAACAGTAAGCAAGCCATGCTTGGTTTGGCGGAAGGGGTGGTGCGCAAAGCAACCAACATGAATGAATCAAGTGCTTCTGAGGAGCTCACTACACAACAGCACAAATATGAACTGCTCGGACTCGAAAAATTATTGCTGGAGTCGCGACTGCGAAAATTGCGTTTAGGATCATAATCTACTGATGGTCAGGGTGTTTAGTATGTACGCATAATAAAAATTTTATGTTAAATTTATATTAAAAAATGAAGGTTTTAACAAAAATGGTTTGCGATTTGAAAGCGGTCTTTCCGCATGCATGCCACATTTAATTATTAACTTTTTAATTTTTTTATCATGAATTATTCCATAACAAACTTGACACAAGTTGCTGATTGTGATGCACTGTTGTCTTGGGCTGCTAAAGAGCAAGCCGACCTGAATTTCAAACGACTTTCAGACGAACGTTTAACCGTGCGCTACGCGGAGACCGCACAAGAACTCGATGCCGTCCTTCAAGGCGTGCTCGCCGAACTCACCGCAACCGATACGATCATCGCGGTATTGCCAGAAGGGCCTTCAAAAGAAGAAGCCATCGACAAGAAAACAAGACTTGAGTACAAAAAGTTTCTCTTAGAAACCCGCAGAGAGAGCTACGGCTCAGTAGCCTTACTAGAGAAGGAAATGGATTTGGCAAGGGTCATGCAGGAGATCACCGAGGTAAATGTTTTTATAGCTAGCGTCAGTGGGAGAAAGACGGAACTTCAAACCCAGAGTGCAGCGTAATCAGGAAGAGCAGGCTTTAAGCCTGCTTTTTTTATGACGATGATTTAGTCGACGGTTACTGCTTAATGCGGTGAAACCTTTTATAAATGAAACAAAATGAAACAGTTGCAGAAACTACTTTAAAAAACTATCATTTTTCACTAGAAAATATTTCTGTAATCAAAAAAGGTTGCTATATTTGCAACCGCATTGAGCAATTGATGCGCGACTTATTGGAGAAATGGCAGAGTGGTCGATTGCGGCAGTCTTGAAAACTGTTGACTGTTACAGGTCCGGGGGTTCGAATCCCTCTTTCTCCGCCAGCTGAAAAGCAAATGAATACAAAACCCACTAAATTCGACGATTTAGTGGGTTTTTTCGTTTCTGGGAATATCAAATTATTCATTAAATATCAAAACTTAGGTGTCTTTCGAGGTGTCACTTGCTTTTTAAAAATTAAGTGACACCTATCTTGGGAGCGCCAGTGTTTACAACTTGTCCAAGAAATGGACATCTTGTAAGTAACCTTTTTAAAGTTTAAATTTAGTAATAATCAAAATGTCACCACTTATGGAAACAAATGTATCCGTTCTCTTTTACATTAAGAGATCAAAAGCCAACAGTCATGGCGCATGCCCAATTTACTTACGAGTCACAATCAACAGCCAACGCTTTGAGTTTAGCAGCAAGAAGTTCATTGAACCAGAGAGATGGTCCAATGAAGGGTCAAAAGCCAAAGGGTCTAGTGAGGAAGCTAGAACAATAAACAACCATCTTGATAAATTAAAAGCCAAAGTTGCTGACGCTGAGAAACATTTGTACAAGAAAGAAATCGAGCTATCCGTTGAAAACCTCCGAAATGAATTGCTAGGTACTAACGAATCAAAAAGAATGCTCGTCCCCATCTTCCAAGACCACAACAACAAAATCAAAGAGCTGCTAGGTAAAGAGTATGCTCCTGGAACACTCGAGCGCTATACCACTTCACTCAAACACACCGTCGAGTTTCTGCAGTGGAAATACAAAATCTCCGATATTGACATAACCAAAATCGACCACGCTTTTGTGACCGACTACGAGTTCTTTCTGCGCAGCGTAAGAAACTGCGCCAATAACACTGCGGTGAAATACCTTAAGAACTTCAATAAAATCATCAAAATATGCTTGGCAAATGATTGGATAGAAAAAAAC
>JANPJB010000074.1:0-7368 GCA_031425295.1 Flavobacterium sp.
TCAAAAAAACCATCAACCAACAACGATTAACTATCAACATTTTTTCCTAAATTTGCAGACCAAAAAAGGAAGAATAAAAATGTTAGACAGACTTCAAATTGTAAAACAGCGTTTCGACGAGATCTCGGATCTGATCATTCAGCCCGACGTGATTGCCGATCAGAAGCGCTATGTGCAACTTAATAAAGAATACAAAGACCTAAAAGCGCTTGCCGAAAAACGCGACGAATACGTGAATTTATCCGGCAATATCGAAGAAGCCAACGAAATCATCTCCGATGGAAGTGATGCCGAAATGGTCGAAATGGCGAAAATGCAACTCGAAGAAGCGAAGCAACGTTTGCCTGAACTTGAAGAAGAAATCAAATTCATGCTAATCCCAAAAGATGCTGAAGACGCCAAAGACGTCATGGTCGAAATCCGTGCCGGAACGGGTGGCGATGAAGCTAGTATTTTCGCAGGCGATTTGTTTAGAATGTATACCAAATACTGCGAAGGCCGTGGTTGGAGAACTTCAGTTGTCGATATGAACGAAGGCACTTCTGGTGGTTTCAAAGAGGTTATTTTTGAAGTCACCGGCGAAGACGTTTACGGTACCTTAAAATTCGAAGCTGGCGTACACCGCGTGCAACGTGTTCCTCAAACCGAAACCCAAGGGCGTGTACACACTTCTGCAGCAACAGTTATGGTGCTTCCAGAAGCGGAGGAATTCGACGTGCAGATCGATATGAATGACGTGCGGGTCGACTTTTTCTGTTCCTCTGGACCAGGCGGTCAATCGGTAAACACTACGAAATCCGCAGTACGATTGACGCACATTCCAACCGGATTGGTCGCACAATGCCAAGATCAGAAATCACAACATAAGAATAAAGATAAGGCTTTGACGGTTTTACGTTCTCGTTTGTATGAACAAGAACTCGCGAAAAAGCAAGAGGAAGATGCGACGAAAAGGACGTCGCAAGTAAGTTCGGGCGACCGTTCCGCGAAAATCCGTACGTATAATTATGCGCAAGGTCGGGTTACTGATCACCGTGTAGGCTTGACTTTATATGATTTAGGAAACATCATGAACGGTGATATTCAGAAGATTGTAGACGAGCTGCAACTCGTCAATAACATGGAGAAACTCAAGGAAGCCAGCGAGGTTTTTTAACTTTAAAAATTTATCAATGAATGCCAAAGTGATTGTTGTTTTGTTTTTGATGTTTGCCCAGATCGCTTTTGGGCAGTATGGTGTCTTGGAGACTTCTTTTCAGGGATCTGTATTTGAGGGCAACAGCACACCAAAAAGCATTCATTTTCAGGCAAACGGTAAAGTGTTATTCGCAGGTCAGTCTGATGATGGCCTCAACTTCGGAGATAAATTCATCGGATTCATACGAGACAATGCAGACGGAAGCTACGACACTACTTTTGGTATTGGTGGTAAGATGCGGCTGCGTGTGAAAAATAATTCATTTACGCATTACGTTGCACTGCGTGAAATAGACGACAGTAATTTCTACCTAGTGACGTGGTATGGCATTACCTCGCTGACAAAACTCAATGCCGATTGTATCGTTGATACTACCTTCGGAACCAATGGCACGTTCGATTTTGCTTACGGTTACAGTTTCAATGACATTGATGTTAGACCAATGTCCGATGGGAGCTTTACGGCAAGCGGAAGAGCCAAACAAACCAGTACGGGTCCGCTTGGCATTGCTTATGGGAAATATCATGCCGATGCTACCTTAGATACTGCTTTCGGCACCAACGGATTCGTGTTCTTAAATTTGAGTGATATTCCAGGAACGAATTCTAATAATACCTATGGTACCCTTTATGAGTTGAGCGATGGCAAATTTTTGGTTCTTGGCTCTTATGTTTTTACAGAGACCGTGAATGTTCAAAAGCGCAGTTATTTCCTTAAAAAATTTAACACCGACGGAACTGTAGATACGACTTATGGCACCAATGGGAAAACGCTCACCAACCTCATATCGTCTTCTTTTCATATCGATGTTGCTGCGGATGGGAGTGCTTCTATATTAGGAAATCCATCAACTGCTTATCCCAATACCTTGTCATCAAGCGCCCGTATCATTCGCTTTGATGCTAATGGTAACTTCATTAATGACCCTGTAGTTTATTACAGTTGTGGACTTCCAAATTGTCAGATCAACAACGCCATTAAGCAGGAAGATGGGAAAGTACTACTTGCCGGAAGCTATATTGAAGATTTATCGCTTAATCAAAGCGACAGCTATATTTTTCGACGTAATCCTGACGGGATATACGACCCCACTTTCGGCAACAATGGTGCATTCAAAGCTTCTTTCGGAGGCAATGAATATATTCAAAGGATTGCTTTTGATCCAAACGCGAAACTCATGTATACGGGCAGCCGCATTTATAATGGACATTGGGAATATATGATGGGAAGGCTCACAACGGGAGTTACACTCGGAAGCATTCAATTTTCAAAAGAGAATACGGCTATAGTCTATCCGAATCCGGTTCGTTCGACCACCTTCTTGCAATACGAATTGGCAGAAAGCGAAACAATTTCTATCGCATTATACGACCTGACAGGCAAATTCATCAAAGCGTTTGCGCAAAATTCAGAAAGAGCCAAAGGCGAGCATAAGGAAATTTTAAATTTAGAAGGGTATGAAAAAGGTACCTATATCATCAAAATGACCAACGTTTCGCTATACGAATACACTACAAAAATAATTCTTGAATAAAATAGGAAACAAGAAAACTGCTGCGATACGTTATAAGGTATGGCATTTTGTTAGGAGCTAATCCCGCTATACACTGCAATCTTTCGCGCCGAACATCGTCACAAAAGGATTTTCGTTACTATCGGGGCTAGGGCTATAGTTTTCAAAACAACATAGCGAACTTTGCGAAAAACTTTGCGAACTTTGCGGTTAAACAATACGAATGACTACAACGGAACTCACCAACCAAATCCACCTTAAAAAATCCTTTCTCTGCATCGGTCTCGATGTCGATCTGACGAAAATCCCGCAACACTTACTCGAACGCGAAGATCCGATTTTCGAATTTAACAAAGCGATTATTAACGCGACGCACGATCTCGCTATCGCCTACAAACCCAACACGGCTTTCTACGAAGCATACGGCATCAAAGGTTGGCAATCACTGCAAAAAACCATCAACTACCTCAACGAAAAATATCCTGAAATCTTCACAATAGCCGATGCCAAACGCGGTGATATCGGCAATACCTCATCGATGTACGCCAAAGCATTTTTGGAGGATTTAAATTTCGATTCGGTAACCGTTGCGCCTTATATGGGCAAGGATTCCGTCGAACCGTTTCTTGCTTTTGAAAACAAGCACACAATCATGCTGGCATTGACGTCGAACGAAGGTGCTTTCGATTTCCAAACTTTAAATACGAATGGGAAAGAACTATACAAACAAGTTCTAGAAACCTCCAAAACATGGAAGAACGCACAAAACCTAATGTACGTCGTTGGCGCCACCAAAGCAGAATATTTCGCCGAAATCCGAAAAATCGTTCCGGACAGCTTTTTATTGGTTCCTGGAGTTGGTGCACAAGGCGGAACTTTGTCGGAAGTCTGTCGATACGGAATGAATAAAGCTATTGGCTTGTTAATCAATTCTTCACGAGCCATTATCTATGCCTCTAATGGAAATGATTTTGCGGATAAGGCCAGGGCAGAAGCATTGAATGTTCAACTTGAAATGAAAGCCATATTAGAAAGAAAGTAACACAGATTTCACGGATTGACACAGATCAAAAATCCACAACAAATCGTTCTCAGCTTCTCAGGCACTCATAAATGAAAACACTAACAGACCAAATCGGCACACAACACACATTCGAATCTTCCCCAAAAACAATCATTTCATTGGTGCCGTCGCAAACCGAATTACTATATGAACTCGGTTTAGAAGATCGCATCATCGGCATTACGAAATTCTGCGTGCATCCTTTTCATTTCAAATCGACCAAAAAAATAGTCGGTGGTACGAAAAAAGTGCATTTCGAAAAAATCAGACTGCTGGAGCCCGATATCATCATTTGCAATAAAGAAGAAAACACCCTAGAAATTGTAACGGAATTCAGTAAAATCTGTACGGTTTGGTGCACTGACATCCGCACTATCGACGATAATTTTAAGATGATTGCCGATTTCGGACAACTGTTCAACTGCCGAACCGAAGCCCAAAAATGGAACGATAAACTTGCTTATGCGCTCGAAGATTTCAAAGCATTCATCAAAGATAAAGCCGTACAGAAAGTTGCTTATTACATTTGGAAAAACCCATACATGGTCGCGGGTGCCGACAATTACATTAATGAAATGCTGAAGCTCAATCATTTCCAGAACATCTACACCGACAAAGGCCGCTATCCGGAAGTGGAAATCCGCCGCATGCGTCTCGAAGGCGATCCCGACCTCGTACTGTTGTCGTCAGAGCCGTATCCATTCACCGATGAAGATGCATTTGAAATCGGTCGGTACACGCACCACGCTAAAACCGTTTTTGTAGATGGAGAAATGTTTTCGTGGTACGGCAGTAGGTTACTCAAAGCATTTGCGTACTTTAAAATGCTGCATAGCAAGCTATAATTGCTAGTCTGCTATCTTACTTCTTAGTAGTTTCTTCGAACTTCATACTGCTTTTTTCGTGCAAAGACTTATCTTTACAAAAAAGTACCTTGATCCATTACACCTTATATCCAAACGAAAACGCCAACCAATGGGTTACTTTTGTTCACGGTGCTGGCGGCAGTTCCTCAATATGGTTCAAACAAATCCGGGATTTTCAAAAGCATTACAACGTGTTGTTGTTAGACCTACGCGGACACGGGCATTCCCAGCCGACTTTAAAGGAAGCCTTTCAGAAACAATACACTTTTTCAGCTTTAGCCAATGATATTCATGAAGTTTTAGATCATTTAAAAATACAAAAATCCCATTTCATAGGCATTTCACTCGGCACTATTTTGATTCGCCAATTGGCTGAAATGTATCCCGAACGCGTACAAAGTATGATCTTAGGTGGCGCTATTCTTAAAATGAATTTCCGTTCGCAAATCCTGATGAAACTCGGCAATATTTTTAAGTATGTCTTACCGTATCTCGTGCTTTACCGCTTTTTTGCTTTTGTGATTATGCCCAAGAAAAACCACAAACAATCGCGCTTGCTCTTTATTAACGAAGCCAAAAAGTTATACCAAAAAGAATTCATCAAATGGTTCAAACTTACTGCCGAAATCAATCCCGTGCTCAAATGGTTTCGGCAAGTCGAATTAAACATACCGACGCTTTACGTCATGGGCAACGAAGATTATATGTTTCTGCCTTCCGTTAGAAAAGTGGTTGAGAAACATTCAAAGTCATCCAGTCTCGTGGTTGTCGAACAATGTGGTCATGTCGTCAATGTAGAGCAACCTAGTGTTTTCAATCAAAGTGTACTCGCATTCCTTAAAACCGTTGCATAAAAAAAGTCACGCCGTAAAGCGTGACTTTCTATTAAACTAACTCTAAACCAAAATAATAAAAACCTTTTATTACAATACAAATGTCAGGTTATAAACGCTCTCAACTAGTTAAACCTATGTTATTTATTTGTTGAAACTGTGTTAATTGTGATTTGGATGCTTTGTCGATTTGTGGATTCCGTTATTTGTAGTTCGCAAAACCAAAGCCACGAATCAACATTATTTCTTATCCTGCATCGCAAAAACTTTTTTCAATAAGTCTGAAGTTCTCGACTTCAAGTTCATGCGGATATCTTTCTCTTCAACAGCAATCATCTTAAAAACGCCATCCATTGACTTGTTGGTTACATAGTCCGTAATATCCGGATTCACTTTTGCAACCATCGGGATCGTGTTGTATTTTGTAATGATCGAAGCCCAAATCTTATCGGCGCCGACTTTCCCAATCGAATGCTGAACGACCGGACTGAACTTTGCATACAGCGCACTAGAAGTAGAACCTTTCAAATTTTCCGTTGCAGCGGTTTCATTGCCCATCAAAATCGACTTAGCATCCGAAAACGTCATGCCTTTTACAGCAGTCACGAAAATCGGAGTAGCTTCTTTTACAGCATCTTCCGCAGCACGGTTTAAAGATTTGATACCGCTGTCGGCCAATTTGCTCATGCCCATTCTTCGCAATGTTCTATCCACTTTCTGCAGTTCAGGCGGCAACAAAATTTTGACCAACTGATTCTTATAAAAACCATCGGTCGCCGTCAGTTTCGTCACCTGTTTCGTGATCCCGTTGTTCAAAGCTTCTTTCAACCCGCCGGCAATATCAACACTTCCGGTGGTATTGCCCTGCAGTTTCTCTTTCACGTCATTCAAAAGATCCTGCCAATCCTGGGCCATGCCCATTGTTGGAATCAGTAGCATGAGGAAGATAATTTTTTTCATAGCATGTTTTTTTAGGAGCCGGGAACCTGCTGTACGCTAAATTCCCGATTAAGAAAAGCTACGGCTACAGCCTTGTTTTCTAAAAATCGCGAGATAACCGCTGCCATCAGGGCTAGGGCTTTCGTTTCCAATTCTCGCTCAAATCTAAAATTAATTTCATCGAAAAAAAGACACTTTATTATAATTTTATGTTTTATGGGATTTAATAGGCAATTTTTTTAAAATTCTGTAAATTGCACGCTCTAAAAAGCGAATCTCTCAACATGGAACAAGCCCTACCGTATATCCCCGTACATAAAGTCCGAATCGTAACTGCCGCTTCTCTTTTCGACGGGCACGACGCCGCCATCAATATCATGCGCCGCATCATCCAGTCGACCGGTGTCGAAGTCATACATCTCGGTCACGACCGCAGCGTGGAAGAAGTCGTCAATACCGCAATCCAAGAAGATGCAAACGCCATTGCGATGACTTCGTATCAAGGCGGACACAACGAATATTTCAAATACATGTTCGACTTGCTCAAGGAAAAAGGAGCAGGGCATATCAAAATATTTGGCGGCGGTGGCGGCGTAATTTTACCTTCTGAAATTGTTGAATTGCACGAATACGGCATCACCAGAATTTATTCTCCCGATGATGGACGGGCGATGGGTTTGCAAGGTATGATCAATGATTTGGTGAAGCGTTCTGACTTTGCGGTCGGCGATGTACTCAACGGAGAAGTAAACCATCTCGAAGAGAAAAACCCAACGGCAATCGCGCGCGTGATTTCTTCGGCTGAGAACTTTCCAGAAGTGGCCAAAGAAACATTAGACATCATTCACAACAAAAATAAAGATTGCAAAACACCCGTACTCGGAATCACAGGCACCGGCGGCGCAGGAAAATCCTCTTTGGTCGATGAGCTCGTACGTCGTTTCCTGATTGATTTC
>JANPJB010000075.1:0-10573 GCA_031425295.1 Flavobacterium sp.
ACGGTAAAAAAGGAAGGCTCGCCGCAAGCCGTTGGATTTGGAATCAACAATGCCGGATCGATAGGTTCATCGTCGCCACTGCAGGAATTTAAAAATACAATGGAGAAAAGAAAAAAGACGCAAATTAATTTTAAATGCTTCATTCGTTTTTAATTTTAGTGCCAAATATAATTATTTAGAAGACTGAACTTCCATAAAAAAAATATTATTTTTCTAAAACTGTAACAACTGAAAAAACATCTTGTCCTTGTTTAAAACCATAAAAAAAGTTTGAGTCTAGCCAACCAAAATATAGAAGATCTCGTTGCCCTTTGTAAACAAAAAAATCGAAAGGCAGAATTCGAAATATACAACCGTTATTGCAAGGCGATGTATAACGTGGCGTATCGTATCGTAAAAGACGAACATTATGCGGAAGACGTGATGCAAGAAGGTTTTTTGCGCGCATTCTTGAAAATTGATGATTATCGTCAGGAAGTGGCTTTCGGTGCTTGGCTCAAAACCATCATCATCAATTATAGCATCGATTTCTATAAAAAGAAGAACGCTTTCCGTCCGGACGAACTTGACAAAGTGCTTCACAAGGTGGAAGATGAAACGCATCATGATGCCGATATCGATTTCACGCAACTCAAAGCCACACAAGTTTTAAATGCCATGCAGACACTCAAAGAGAATTACCGAATGGTTTTGACACTGCACTTTATTGAAGGCTACGACCAGGAGGAAATAACCGAAATACTCAATATCAGCCATGCGAATTGCCGAACCACGATAAGCCGCGCCAAGGAAAGCTTGCGAAAGGTTTTGGTTAATCTTAATTAAAAATTAGAATTAAAAAAATCAACATGAAAAAGAACCATGACACGTTAGAGGACGTTTTTAAAAAATGGGAAGGCGATTGGGATCTCTATGAACTTGATGCGGGTCACTACGACCGGTTTGCCGCCAAGCAATCGCGTAGAAACAATAAGCAAAAGTATTGGTATCCGTTGTCCGTAGCGGCTTCGATCCTGATCATAATCGGCTGCTTTACTTTATTCAATCAAACTAACGAGCCCGTTAAAAATTTATCGCTGGCGTCACGGGAAACCCAGCAGACGGATTCCATTTTTAGCAGTATGATCAAAATGGAACTTGATAAAATCAAAGAAAAAAAATCACCTGCTACCGAAAAAATCATCGCCGACGCTTTGGTTCAAATGAAAGTTCTCGATGCCGACTATGAAAAAATCAAACAGGAACTGATCAAAAATGGCGAAAACAAACAAATCATTTATGCGATGATTCGCAATCTGAAAACGAGGATTTCTTTTCTCGAAAATGTATTAGACCAAATCAACAACACTGAAAAATTAATTACCACTACCGATGAAAAAACTATATAGCTTACTAGTGCTGCTGCCTTTAATCGTTATGGGCAACGAGATCGATTTGGGAAAATTCACGAAACAAAAGGAAATCAAAAAGGCCTATATCGTAAATTCCGATGCCGGAATCTCGATCAAAAATACGTACGGTAATGTGTATGTGACCACTTGGGATCAAGACAAAATCGAACTGTATGTGCTCGTCAAAGTCAGTGGCGACAACGAAAAATGGGTACAAAAACGAATCGACGACATCGATGTTTCGATTGAAGCGCTCAAATCGATGGTCACTGCGGAAACGAAACTCACCAAATCGATGTATTCGTTCAATGGCCGGGACAACAGTTTCGAAATTAATTACACCCTTAAAATACCAAAGAACGGTTCGGTCAAAATCAACAACAAATATGGCGCAATCATGACAACCGATTTGTATGCGAACACCAATCTCAATTGCGAATACGGGAAATTATCGTTAGGGAAACTCAATGGGACTTCGAATATTATTTCGTTCGATTACTGCCAAAAATCAACAATCGATTATATTAAAAGTGGTTCGATTAAAGCTGATTATTCTGGATTGACATTGAATGAATTCGGCAGATTAACGCTGAATGCCGATTACACCGATTGCAATATCGGAAACGGAAATGAGATCAAATACGACTGCAGTTATGGTAAATTGCTTTTGGGCAATATCAATACTGTTGAAGGAAACGGCGATTACCTGACGTTCCGCGTCAAGCAAATTTCGAATGTGCTTCGGATCACTGGTGATTACAGCAAAATCACGGTGGATGAAATCGATGCTAAAGCCAATAATATCAACATTGATTCCGATTACACCGCTGTAGATGTAGGTTTTGCAGCTGATTTTTATTTCAATTTCGATGTCACTCTTAAATACGCGAACTTCAAATACGACCGAGAATTCGAATTCAATTCCAAACAAGAAACGGCATTTTCTAAAAGCTATCAAGGATATTACAAGAAAAGTGGCGCGAATAAAGTCACCATTCGCTCAGAATATGGCAACGTGTCATTAAATAAAAAATAGTTTCAATCATCCACTAAATCAAACATTATGAAATCGAACTGCAATCAATTCCAAAATTTAAACTCGAAAATCATGCGTAAAATCAACTTTATTATTGGAGCATTATGCCTTCCGTTGATCATGAACGCGCAATGGAATTCAATCACAAAAATCAAAGGAAACGGTAATATGATCACCAAAAATATTACGACGACTGATTATGATGAAATTCGCGTCAGTGGCTTTTTTGATGTTGAACTTGTTGCCGGTGACGAAGGAAAAATAACCTTGAGAGCCGAAGAAAATCTAGTGGAATATATCGAGATTAAAGTCGATGGCAAGACGTTGAAAATGGGCGTTGAAAAAGGCGCCTCGATAGCACCAAGCCGAGGAAACAAAGTATTCATAACCGTTCCATTCCAAAGTTTATCAGCCGTTTCGCTTGCGGGTTCCGGAGACATCAGTACTAAAAATGCGATTAAAGCCAATGAATTCAAATCGACACTTTCGGGTTCGGGTGATATGCGTCTTGAAGTGAATGCCAGCGAAATCGATGCTGAAGTTAATGGCTCCGGCGACATGAAACTAAGCGGAAAAACCGAACGTTTTAAATGTAGTGTTGTCGGTTCGGGCGACCTTAATGCATCAGCTTTGCAAGGCGAGAATGTAACAGCAACGGTAACCGGTTCTGGAGATTGCAAAATTTACAGTAGCGGTAATCTTGAAGCTAGTGTTGTTGGTTCAGGCGACATTCATTATTACGGAGATCCAAAGAAAAAAGATACGAAAGTGACCGGTTCTGGTGACATTTCGAAAGGATAAAGAAAGGGTTTTTGTTAATTCTAAAAGTGCGCTATTGGTTTAGGGCACTTTTTTTTGGAATCCTACGAAGCAAAATCACACCAACAATAAAAAAAAGTGCGAGGAAAACTATCGCAAATCGCGGGCTGCCCGTAATCTGATCGATGATGCCGTAGACACACATTCCGATGACGATACCTACTTTTTCAGCAACGTCATAGAAACTAAAAAAAGATGCTGTGTCGTCGGTTTCGGGCAATAATTTAGAATAGGTAGAACGCGACAAAGCTTGAATGCCGCCCATCACCAACCCGACAAAAGCCGCCATAATATAAAAATGAGTCGGAAGCGTCATGAAATATGCCAAGATACAGAGTACGATCCAGAAACAATTGATTACAATCAACGTCGGAATGTTGCCGAATTTAGCGGAGGCTTTTGCCGTGAATTGGGCGCCAATAATCGCAATCAATTGAATTAGCAAAATGCAAATGATTAAACCCGTTGTACTTTGGCTTTTAGATTCCCATTGGATTTCCTGTGCGCCGAAATAAGTCGCCACCAACATTACGGTCTGCACCGCCATGCTGTAGACAAAAAATCCGGAAAGGTATTTTTTCAAAATCATATTGTCTGCGAGTAGCTGCCATACTTTTTTTAGTTCTTTGAATCCGTTGAAAATAACATCTTTAGAAACTTTCTGACCATCGCTTCTATTGCCTTTTGGTAAATAAAAATAAGTATACTGGCTAAAGGCAATCCACCAAAGTCCGACCATGACAAACGAATAACGCATGGCTTTCATCGCAGCTTCTCCTTCGGTTCCGGTGATGTGAAACAGTTGCGGTTTCATTACCATCGCTAAATTGACGATCAATAAAATCACGCTTCCAAAATAGCCAAGTGAATAGCCTTTGGCGCTGACGCGGTCTTGCTGCTCCGGAAATGCGATATCAGGCAGATAGGAATTGTAAAATACCAAACTTGCCCAGAAACCAATCAACCCAAAAAAATAAAATAGCAATCCAAGATAAAGCGAGTGAAGATTGAACCAATACAAACCGATACAAGACAGCGCACCTAAATAACAGAAGAAACGCATGAAATCCTTCTTGTTGCCTACATAATCCGCAATACCGGATAATAACGGTGAAAAAACGGCGACAACTAAAAAAGCGGCAGCCGTAACGAAACTAATCAGTGCAGTATTCTTGATTTCTGTTCCAAAAATGTGGATGTAAGGATCGCGGTCGGTGAACAACGCCTCATAAAAAATAGGGAATATCGCTGAGGAAATCACGAGCGGATAAACCGAATTCGCCCAATCATAGAAAGCCCAGGCGTTTAGTAACTTCTTTGTACCTTTTGGTAAATCTGCCATTTTTTGTATTTTGGTGAGACGAATTTATTCATTTTTTTAGATCATTTACAAAATCAATGCTATTTTACAATTAAATTTATGACCGAATGAATTATTTGCCCGATGCCCATTAAACCCAATTGAACGTCTTTGGTCTTAAACCAAATTTTAAAAAATTAGGTCATGAAAAAATCGATACTCATTATGCTGTTGATGCTTGTAAATCTAAGCGTCCCCGCTCAGTCATTGTATTTTCCTCCTGTTGACAACGCCGCCACTTGGGAAACCACTGATCCCGCTTCCTTGAATTGGTGTCCCGAAAGAATCACTGATTTGTATGCTTTTCTGGAACAAGAAAACACCAAAGGCTTTATCGTGCTCAAAGACGGAAAAATTGTTTTAGAACATTATGTAGGAACTTTTACGGAGCAAAGCTTGTGGTATTGGGCATCTGCAGGAAAAACGCTTACTGCATTCTTGGTGGGAAAAGCACAAGAGGAAAACCTATTGTCAATCAATAACAAAACTTCTACTTACTTGGGCAATGGCTGGACGAATTGCACGCTACCGCAGGAAAATAATATCACAGTCAGAAGCCAGTTGACCATGACAAGCGGACTCGACGATGGTGTCGCCGACAATCATTGCACGTTGAATACTTGTTTGGATTATCTCGCCGATTCCGGAACGCGTTGGGCGTATCATAATGCACCATACACGCTATTAGAAGACGTTTTAGAAAATGCTACAGGCCAAACCATCAATAACTATACGCAATCAAAATTAAAAACGTCTATCGGAATGAACGGTTTTTGGGCAATGTCTGGTTATAACAATGTATACTACAGTAACCTGCGCAGCATGGCCCGATACGGTTTACTGATTCAAGGCAACGGCGTTTGGAATGGCACACCTTTGATCACTGACATGGCGTATTTTAACGCGATGATCAATACTTCACAAAATCTCAACAAATCGTATGGCTATCTTTGGTGGCTCAATGGGAAACAGAATTTTATGGTGCCGACGAGTCAAATTGTTTTTCCGGGTTCGTATGCACCCGATGCGCCGGCAGATATGTTCGCAGCGCTTGGTAAAAACGGACAAATATTAAGCATTGCACCAAACAGTGGACTCGTATTCGTTCGCATGGGTGATGCACCCAATTCTTCTGAAGTACCTTTCACTTTGTGTAATCAAATTTGGCAGTACATCAACAACCTCGATTGTAATCTAGCAGTAAACCAAAATACTAAAACGCCAATTTCCATTTATCCGAATCCGTCCGAGCGTATCGTTCACATTGAAAATCTTAACTCAGATCATTATGAAGTTAAAGTCACGACGCTATTAGGTAAAACACTAATCCAAAAAAGCAACACCAACCGGATTGACATATCGAATTTGGCTAAAGGTATCTACATCATCACGATCCGTCAGGGCGACCGAACCTTGACGAAAAAACTCATCAAGACCTAAAACAAAAAAGCCACTTTAAACAAGTGGCTTTTTTTATGTAATGAATCAATTTTATTTATTTATACTTAACCCCAAATTTAGCAGCTTCCGCTTTTGCATCAGGAATCAGTTTTTTGATATTGGCAATTCTCGTAGCATCGGAAGGGTGTGTACTCAAAAACTCAGGAGGTGCATTGCCACCCGCTTTCGCTGACATTCTCTGCCAAAAATTTATTGCCAGCTCGGGGTTATATCCTGCAAGTGCCATGAGTGTGAGTCCAATTTGATCCGCCTCACTTTCATGACTTCTTCCAAAAGGCAGCATCACACCGACTTGCGAGCCGACGCCGTATGCTTGTTGTAATATTTGTTGTGTCTGCGCACTTTTTCCACCAGCTGCAACCGATACGCCGACCGCTCCGAGTTGTTGCAATTGCGATGCGCTCATACGCTGTGCGCCATGGTTTGCCAATGCGTGAGAAACTTCGTGCCCCATTACAGTAGCCAGACCCGCTTCGTCTTGGGTAATTGGTAAAATTCCTGAATAAACCACAATTTTTCCGCCAGGCATGCACCAAGCATTCACATCTGGGCTTTCCACGAGTTTGTAATCCCATTGGTAACCATCTAGATAGTGCTCCTGTCCGTTAGCTTTGAGCCAGCGTTCTGCAGCGTTCTTGATTTTGATCCCAACCGCCTCAACCCTTCTCGCATCTGCGGTTCCAGTAATGACTTTATTTTCTTTCAAAAACTCGCCATACTGTTGAAATGCCGCAGGAAATATTTCGTTATTCGATACAAAATTCAAACTTTTTTTACCGGTAAACGGATTGGTGGCACAGGCTAGGAACAAGCAAGTTACGGCGAGAAATACAACATATTTTTTCATTGTTTTAGTTTTTGATTATAACAAAAATACGATACTACTTCACATTATAGTTTATAAAATTTCGAGAATAGTTTCCAAAATGAGGTTGACTATCCGAGGAGATGAAGCTCAGAAAATTCCTTGTCAATTGTTAATGTGTGCTTGCCATCGAATGCGACTTTATCAAACGTGATGATTTCGTTATCGATCTCGATCTTTTTGATTTTGAATGGTAGTCCGTGCAGATTGATTTTGAATTTTGAATAGTTCGTCACAAATTTCCCTTCCTTATGCTGCTGAATGATCAAATCGGTTTCTTTTCCTTTTAATGTGAATGTCGCCAGACTAAAGCGTCCTTTGTTATAATCATAACCATCCTGTGCATCTTCATACAATACTGATTTTTCTTTCCCTAATTTGAAATAAACGTCTAAGCTGATCTCTTCAAACTCCAATTCACCGACATATTGTTGCACCGGATATTTCGGAATGATCGCACCTTCTTTTACAAAAATTGGAATCTGATCATAATCGGTGGCTACCCACAATTCTTTTCGACCTGAAACCACTTCGTCGGTCCAGTAGTTATACCAATTTCCGACTGGCAAATACATTCTTCTGCCCTGTGCATTCGGCTCGAGGATCGGACAGACAAGAATTTGGTTTCCAAAAATAAACTCATCAGTTCTGTAATGCGTTTGCGGATCTTCCTGGTCGAAATATACCAGCGGTTTCAACATCGGTACACCATCATTGATATATTCCCAAAACATCGAATATAGATACGGCAGCAACTGATAGCGTAATTCGACAAATTTCCGCGTAATATTAATGACATCAATATCAAATGACCAAGGTTCCTGATCGCCATGATCACCCGAAGAATGCGTTCTGCAGAATGGATGGAACACCCCAAGTTGAATCCAGCGCGCGTATAATTCTCCCGAAGGCTGCTCGGCAAAACCACCGATATCGGAACCGGTGAATCCCATCCCTGAAATTGACATTCTTTGCATTTGTATGTTTGCGATCCACAAATGTTCCCATGAAGCGACGTTATCGCCAGTCCATGAGGAAGTATAACGTTGTGCGCCCGAATATGCCGACCGCGTAATGATAAACGGACGTTTCGGATACGAGAATTGCTTCACGCCTTCGTAAGTCGCACGTGCCATTTGCGTTCCGTAGATATTGTGTGCTTTTCGGTGACTGCAAGGATTTCCGTCGTAGTCGTGTCGAACGTCCATTGGAAAGGTTTTCCCTGGAACTTCCATGACGGCGGGTTCGTTCATATCGTTCCAAACGCCTTTGACGCCAAAATCTGAGATCAATTCCTTGAACAATCCTGCCCACCATTCTCGGACTTCAGGATTCGTATAATCAGGGAAGTTGCATTCACCTGGCCAGACTTTTCCTTTCATGTACGGTCCGTCGGCGCGCTTGCAAAAATAATCTTTTTCTAAAGCTTCTTTGTACACCCAATATTCCTTGTCGATTTTGATTCCCGGATCGATGATCACCACGGTTTTAAATCCGTCTTCAGCTAGCTCGGCAACCATTCGTTTCGGATCTGGGAAATAGTCTTTGTTCCATGTAAAGCAGCGGAAACCTTCCATATAATCGATGTCGAGATAGATCGCATCGCACGGAATTTGAAGCTCGCGGAACTTATTGGTGACCTCTTTGACTTTACTTTCTGGATAATAGCTCCATTTGCATTGATGGTAACCCAAAGCCCACAATGGCGGCAATTCAGGCTTTCCAGTTAGGTGCGTATAGGTTGTCACAACATCGGACATTTGTGGACCGTAGATGAAGTAGTAGTTCATTTCTCCACCATCCGCCCAAAAACTGGCAACGTTTCTTTTTTCATGACAGAAATCGAAAGTGGTTTTGAAGGTATTGTCGAAGAAAATCCCGTAAGACTGCTTGTTTTGCAGACCAATGTAAAACGGAACCACTTTGTATAAAGGCTCCTGATCTTTGTGGAATGCGTACTGATCTGTCGCCCAATTTTCGACGCGCTTTCCTTTAAGATTGGCGTGTGAAGCCTTGTCGCCCATACCATAAAAACACTCGCCTTCTTTCGAAGCCTTGCTCATTTTGACAATATTTCCGCCAAACAAGTAGCTTTCTTCCCAATGAAAACCAAGTTCATCTTCAAGAATATAGTGCCCTTCGAGATCCGTAATGGCAACGCGCAAATCGATTTTATCAACCGAACAAATTACTTTACTCGTTTTGATTTTATAACAGGTTTTCTCTTCCGTTACTTCGAGAAAATTATAGCCATGCGATTGGGTTTTATCAATAGCATAGGAGAAATCTTTGCTGAAATAACCTTTGGTCGTATATCGGAAACGGATTAGGCTGTCGCGCAGTACGGTGATTTTTAAAATGACACTGTTGTCGGTGTAGAAATAAACGTTGTCGACATCTTTCTTAAATTCGACGATATTAGAAGGATATAAATCGCCTTTATATTCGAGTTCGGTATTTGTAATCATACTATTCTATTAGGATTGTTTTGGCTGATTTGGTAAGCCATATAAGGTTCAAACATACAAAATGATTTCATTTCTGTAATTGAAAAAACTGGATTTTCACGCAAACGTTGTCGTTGATCACTTCGTTGAAAAGTGCCCATACGAAATGCCGATACAGCCTACAAGACTAAAAATCAGTCCTTTTATCTGAAATGTTCGCAACATATCGATAAAATAATGACCCGTTGCTGAGGATTTCTATATTTGATTAACCAAAATCTTAAACCTTATTATTATGAAAGTCGTACCCAACCTAAAAGTCGTCCACCGACTCATTATCGAAAAGCCGCATCACGATCCTGCTTTTGAAGATACCGAACTGCATGTATTGTATTCAAAAGAATCCTACGATGTTCAAGACACTTATGATTACTATCCTGATTTCGGAATCTAACAAACCATAAAGGATTAAAGCGTATTGTTTAATCCTTTATGATGAGTACTTTATCCCATTTTAAACACAATAGCACTTAGTGGCGGTAAAGTTAATGCTGCCGAGAACTCGCGTCCGTTCCAAGGTTCTGCCTCTATTTTAATGGCTTTAGAATTCGAAATGCCGCTGCCGCCATATTGTGCTTCATCACTATTGAAAATCTGGGAAATTTTGCCTTTTTTGGGTAATCCGATCCGGTAATCTTGTCTGACAACCGGCGTAAAATTGCACACGACGACCAAATCCTCTTTTGGGTTATTGCCTTTTCTGATGTACGACATCACGGCGTTCTGATGATCGGAATAATTGATCCATTCGAAGCCCTCAGGGGAAAATTGCTTTTCATGCAAAGCCGGATGCGATTTGTATAAAGCGTTTAGATCCGTAATCAGTTTTTTGATGCCTTTGTGGTAGTCGTATTGCAATAAATGCCAATCGAGACTGCCTTCGAAATTCCACTCTGCGCTTTGTCCGAATTCCGCGCCCATAAACAAAAGTTTGGTTCCCGGATGCGAGAACATGTAGCCATACAGCAAACGAAGATTCGCAAATTTCTGCCACTCGTCGCCGGGCATTCTTCCCGCAATGGATTTTTTTCCATAAACAACTTCATCATGTGACAATGGCAACATAAAGTTTTCAGAAAACGCATAGGTCATCGAAAAAGTCAAATCATTCTGATGATATTTTCTATAAACGGG
>JANPJB010000076.1:0-44837 GCA_031425295.1 Flavobacterium sp.
GAAGTCACTTTTGAAGGTGATCGTCTCGAACCGCTTTATGAAGATGTTCCGGGACAATGGGGTACTATTTGGCTGCGTCAAGGCAGTATTGCCAATAATATCAAGCATTTGACTTTGAAAAATGCAACAGTGGGTTTGCTAGTGGAGAATTGTGTTTTAGACATCGAAAATACGCAAATCTACAATTCCGCAAACTATGGGATTTTAGCCCGTGGCGCCACAATGGAAAATTCGAAAAATCTTGTGGTTAATCTCGCAGGACAAGCGGCATTAGCGTGCAGTTTGGGTGGTAGTTATGATTTCAGACATTGCACGTTTAACAACAATTGGGCAAGTTCAAACCAACTGGCTGTTGTGTTGACAAATTACGAAGAACAAGCTGATGGAAGCAATGTAACAGGCGCATTAACACAAGCAAATTTTTTCAATTGCATTATCTACGGCAGTAATAATGTTGAGTTCTTTTTGGATGATGTTTCAGACGGAACACCATTCGTATATGATTTGCAGTATTGCTTATTCAAATTTAGAGATTCAGGAACTTCGTTATCCAACAAACCCGAATATAACTTTATTCGAGATGCAAACACAGTAGGCAATACAAGAAATAAAGACCCAAAATTCTTCGATGTAAATCTCAATAAATTAAACATCGGCGTTGACGAAACGGGCGGTGCCTATCAGAAAGGAAGTCTCAGCTATCTCGTTCCTCAAGATATTTTAGGGCATGTGCGGACTTCAAATCCACCCGATTTAGGTGCTTATCAAAGTGTAGCTTTCCCGGAATAATTGTTTAAAAGTCGTGATAAATGTTGATTGTGGATTCTGGTTTTTTAACGTAAATTTGCAGCAACAACACTACTAAATCCTTTACAATGATTCATTTCTTCGGAAACGAAAGCGCAACCGTTTTTGCTGTTCACACGCAAAGCGAACTTTCAGCAGAAACCATTTCAAAATTGAACTGGCTTTTTGGCAACGTCAATATCATCGTAAAATCCGTTCTCGCGGATTTTTTTATTGGTCCCCGTGCCACGATGATTACGCCTTGGAGCACGAATGCCGTTGAGATTACCCAAAACATGGGCGTCGAAGGCATCATAAGAATTGAAGAATTTCACAAAGTGAATGCCGTTGCAGCCGATTTCGATCCGATGCTTTTCCAAAAGTACAATGGTTTAAATCAGGATATTTTTACAATTCATATCGCGCCTGAACCCATTCTTGAAATTGATGATATTGCCGCGTACAACCAAAAAGAAGGTTTATCCTTAAGCCCAGAAGAAGTCGATTATCTGAATGATTTGTCTAAAAAACTAAATCGAAAATTGACAGACTCTGAAGTTTTTGGCTTTTCACAAGTCAATTCCGAGCATTGTCGCCACAAGATTTTTAACGGCACATTCGTAATTGATGGAAAAGAAAAAGAATCTTCACTATTCAAATTAATCAAAAAAACGTCCGCCGAAAACCCGAATGATATTGTATCGGCGTACAAAGATAACGTCGCATTTGTCAAAGGCCCGAAAGTGCAACAATTTGCGCCAAAATCGCCGGAAAAGCCTGATTATTATGAACTCAAAGATTTCGATTCGGTGATTTCTTTGAAAGCCGAAACGCATAATTTCCCAACAACGGTCGAACCATTCAACGGTGCCGCAACCGGTTCCGGTGGAGAAATCCGCGACCGTCTGGCTGGTGGGCAAGGTTCATTGCCACTCGCCGGAACCGCAGTCTACATGACAGCGTATTCGCGTTTGCAGAACAATCGCCCTTGGGAAAAAGGAATGACCGAAAGAAAGTGGCTTTACCAAACGCCGCTCGATATTCTAATCAAAGCCTCGAATGGCGCTTCCGATTTTGGAAATAAATTTGGGCAACCGTTGATTACCGGTTCAGTCCTAACTTTCGAACACGAAGAAAACAACCGCAAATTAGGTTACGACAAAGTCATTATGCAAGCCGGAGGTATCGGCTACGGAAAGTTAGATCAATCGATCAAACAAAAACCGCAAGTTGGTGATAAAGTCGTAATTCTTGGCGGGGAAAATTACCGCATCGGAATGGGCGGTGCGGCGGTGTCATCAGCGGATACGGGTGCTTTTAGTTCTGGAATTGAACTCAACGCAATCCAACGCTCGAACCCCGAAATGCAAAAACGGGCTGCCAATGCGATCCGTGGTATGGTCGAAAGCGATGTCAATCCGATTGTTTCAATTCACGATCACGGTGCCGGCGGGCATTTGAATTGCTTGTCGGAACTCGTTGAAGAAACGGGTGGACTCATAGATTTAGACAAACTTCCGGTCGGCGATCCCACATTATCTGCCAAAGAAATTATCGGCAACGAATCGCAGGAACGCATGGGTTTGGTGATCGGGCAGAAAGATGTTGATCTGCTGCACAAAATTGCAGACCGTGAACGCGCTCCGATTTATGAAGTCGGCGATATTACGGGTTCGCATCGTTTTACTTTCGAATCAAAAACCACTGGTGCCAAACCAATGGATTTTGCTATTGAGGAAATGTTCGGAAGTTCACCCAAAATTATCATGACCGACATTACAGTCGATAGAAAATACGAAGCAGCCGTTTACGCACAAGAAAATTTGGCAGATTATATTCAGCTAGTTTTCCGACTCGAAGCCGTCGGTTGTAAAGATTGGCTCACGAATAAAGTCGACCGCTGTGTCGGTGGAAAAGTCGCCAAACAACAATGTGTAGGTCCGTTGCAACTGCCGCTCAATAACGTAGGCGTGATGGCACTCGACTATGTCGGAAAAGAAGGTGTTGCCACGTCAATTGGACATGCTCCTATTGCCGCGCTGATCGATCCGGTTGCGGGCAGTAGAAATGCGATTGGCGAAGCATTATCGAATATTATTTGGGCACCGATTAAAGATCAAATCAAAGGCATTTCACTTTCTGCAAACTGGATGTGGGCTTGCAAAAATGAAGGTGAAGACGCAAGGTTGTATGCAGCCGTTGAAAGCTGTTCTGACTTTGCGATTGCTTTAGGAATCAACATTCCGACGGGAAAAGATTCGCTTTCGATGAAACAGAAATATCCAAATGACGAAGTAATTGCGCCCGGAACGGTCATTATTTCAGCTGGCGGAAATTGCACGGATATCGCAAAAGTAATCGAACCTGTTTTGCAAAAAGATGGCGGTGCGATTTATTATATTAATTTATCGCAGGACGATTTTAAATTGGGTGGAAGTTCATTTGCTCAAACGCAAAATAAGATCGGAAATGAAGTACCAACCATACAAGACTCGGACTTCTTTAAACGTACTTTCAATACGATCCAAAAACTGATTCTCGATCGTCAAATTGTTGCCGGTCACGACATTGGAAGCGGCGGTCTGATCACCACTTTATTTGAAATGTGTTTTGCCGACGTCAATTTAGGAGCCAACATCGATTTGAAGGTTTTCAATGAGAAAGACACCATTAAAATCCTATTTGCA
The DNA here is from genome assembly GCA_031425295.1 of Flavobacterium sp. Classification (GTDB taxonomy): domain Bacteria; phylum Bacteroidota; class Bacteroidia; order Flavobacteriales; family Flavobacteriaceae; genus Flavobacterium. The sequence goes on from JANPJB010000076.1 coordinate 3,474, forward strand.
GAAAATATCGGTCTTGTGATTCAGGCTAAAGAAGATTCGATTTTCGAAAGCGCATTAAATACCAATAACATCCAATTTTACAAACTTGGAACGGTTACAGCAACCGACAACCTGCAACTCACAACCGACAACCATCAACCATCAACCATCAACTTCTCAATATCAGAATACCGCAATATCTGGTTCGAAACCTCTTACCTACTCGACCAGAAACAAACAAAAAAAAACCAGGCGAAAGCACGTTTTGAAAATTATAAAAATCAGAAATTAGTCTACAAATTTCCGAAGCATTTCATAGGAGAAAAACCGGCGTTCGACACGACTCGACAAAGACCTAAGGCCGCGATCATCCGTGAAAAAGGCAGCAATTCCGAGCGTGAAATGGCGAACGCGATGTATCTTGCTGGATTTGACGTTAAAGACGTACACATGACCGATTTAATTTCAGGTCGTGAAGATTTGCAAGACATTCAATTTATTGGTGCTGTCGGCGGCTTTTCGAATTCGGATGTCTTGGGAAGCGCCAAAGGTTGGGCAGGTGCCTTTTTGTACAATGAAAAAGCCAAATCTGTGCTTGAAGATTTCTTCAAAAGAGAGGACACTTTATCGGTCGGAATCTGCAATGGCTGCCAGTTGTTTATGGAACTCGAAATCATTTATCCCGAGCACAAAATCCATGGAAAAATGAAGCACAATGACAGCGGAAAACATGAGAGCATTTTCACTTCGGTGCAAGTTCAGGAAAACAATTCGGTGATGTTGTCGAGTTTGGCCGGGAGTACTTTGGGAGTTTGGGTTTCGCATGGGGAAGGAAAATTTGATTTGCCTTATGATCAAAGCCAATACCACATTGTTGCGAAGTATGGCTATGAAGATTATCCTGCAAATCCGAATGGCTCTGATTTCAATACTGCGATGCTTTGTGATAAAACCGGAAGGCATTTGGTGACGATGCCGCACATCGAACGTTCGACGTTTTCATGGAATTGGGCGCATTACCCAAAAGACCGCATTGATGAAGTGACGCCTTGGATCGAAGCGTTCGTAAACGCCCGAAAATGGATTGAGAATAAATAATCCGATCACACTTTGCGCCGTTGCTTCTTTGCACGATTTTGAATAGCTGGTAGATAACTTTAACATCATTTGAAACTGATTAATGCTATATTTGGTTTTTATTTTATAAAATCATCCATGAAAAAGTTATTGATCGTGTTACTATTGAGCCAGTTATCACTATTGGCGCAAACAAATCTTCAAAAATACCACCGTGCAAAAATCATCTACAGTACACTCGAGAACCTCAAAAAACTCGAGCAAGCCGGAATCGCTATGGATCATGGCATTCACAAAAAAGGCTATTCGCTGACGTCGGATTTTTCAGATGCTGAGATCAATATCGCAAAGAATTTAGGGCTGAATGTTGAAATTGAAATCGAAAACGTCCAACAATTTTATGTCGATCAGAACGATAAAAGCAAACCGCAGCACCGCAATATCGACAATGTTGGTTTTGATTGCGCACCGCCAGCAATCGATTATGCCACGCCAGCAAATTTCAATTTAGGAACGATGGGTGGCTATCTGACCTATGCGGAAATGCTTCAAGAACTCGATGACATGCGCGCGCAATACCCTGATTTGATTACTGCCAAAGAAAATGTCGGTACTTTTCAAACCTCAGAAGGACGCAGTTTACAGTGGGTTAAAATCACCAAAAACCCCGAATCCATTAACGGTCGACCACAAGTATTATATACTGCGGTGCACCATGCAAGAGAACCGATTTCGTTGTCGCAGACCATTTACTATATGTGGTATCTGCTCGAGAATTATGCTACGAATAATGATATAAAAGACATTGTAGACAATACCGAATTGTATTTCATTCCAGTCATTAATCCCGACGGATACATTTACAATCAAACAACCAATCCCAACGGTGGCGGCATGTGGCGTAAAAATAGACGTGCTTTTGGCGATGGCACTTTTGGCGTTGACAACAATCGAAATTACGATTACTGGATTAATGGTGATCCGGGTCAAAGCATCTGGAATACCACCGGAATATCAACCGCGACCACAGGCGAAACCTATCCGGGAACGGCGCCAATATCAGAACCCGAAACCCAAGCAATACAGTACTTTGTAGACAATCACAATTTTAAAATTGCTTTGAATGCGCATACTTTTAGTGATTTGCTGCTCTATCCTTATGGCTACGAACTCAACGTACCAAGTCCAGACGATGATTATTTTGGAAAAATTTCTTCAGTGATGGTTTCTCAGAACAACTTGGCCAATGTAATTGCCTCTGAACTTTACGCCGCTTCAGGCGATTCAGACGATTTTATGTACGGGCAAACGATGAATCACAACAAGATTTTTGCGTTTACACCTGAAATCGGCGAATCTTTCTGGCCAGCTGTTTCGGAAATTTTACCGCTTTGTAAAAAAATGATGTTTACTAATCTCTCCGCCGCTCAACTGGTTCGCGAATATGGTTTCCTTAAAGATACTTCCCCACAATTCATAGGCAATGCCGCTATTTTTTCCGCTAATTTCGAATTGAGTAAATACGGTTTAGGCGGCAACGGAAATTTCTCTGTAAGCATCAATCCAATTTCAACAAACATTGTTTCGGTCGGTCCGGCTTTCACAATCTCGGGTATGCAACTTTCCGAAAGTGTCAATGCTGGAATTTCGATTGGACTGGCAAATGGAACCGCTAGTAATGATGAAATCGTATTCGAATATGTGATCGATAACGGTCAATCCATCGAACGAAAACTAATCACGAAGCGATTTGGGCAACTTCAAAATATCTTCAGCGATACTAGTTCGGCTTTGAGTCCAAATTGGACAACCACCAATTGGGCAACGACTACCGAAGCATTTGTTTCGCCATCGAGTTCGATTACTGATTCGCCATTGACCAATTATAGCAACAGTCAAAACAAAAGAATCACGCTTACAAATCCGATTAATCTTTCGGGTGTTACCAACGCCACCGTTTCTTTCGCAGCCAAGTGGGATCTCGAGAACAAATGGGATTATGTGGCATTTGAAGTTTCTACGGACAATGGACTTAGCTGGATTCCGCAATGCGGAAAGTATACCAAAACCTTCACGCAGAATATTGTCGACCCAAGCGTTACCGCCTATACGGGAATCCAAGCTGATTGGATCAATGAAGAAATTAATTTGAGTGATTACGCAGGACAAACCATTAAAATGCGGTTTCGTTTAGCAACCGATGTTGGGACTAACTTAGATGGCTTTTATTTCGATAATTTCAAAGTGAATTTACTGGAGAATTCGATCCTACTCGCCACAAACAATAATGTAGTTTCGGCTTTTAGAATTTATCCAAATCCGACAAATTCCGTGTTGAATATCAATACATCAAAAGATGATTATAGTATCAAAATTTTCAATCTGGTTGGGCAGTTGGTGCTTTCAACACAAAACAATAACGGCTTCCAAAGCTTGGATGTGAAATCTTTGAATTCCGGTTTGTATTTCGTCAAATTGCAATCGGAAGGTTTTGTGGAAACACAGAAGTTTTATAAAAATTAAATTTAACGCAGACTGCAATTATGTTCACAGCTTACGCTTTGTAATTTGCTTGCTATTTTTTCACTTCCAATTGCTTTCTACTTTTATACGCTTTTAAAAATTCTCCTTTTGGAGTGCCATCGTCAAATGAACTCCACTTAATCATTGCTCGCACATCGTTCCGTGCCTGCTCGTTGGTGAAATTTTCATATTCGATGCGGTAAATTGCGGAATACATTTCAGCACGCCCAACACCGTGATAGCAATGAATCAACACCGGATAATTGTCGGGGTTGTCCATGATTTTGAAAAACGAATCGAGGTTTTGCTGCTGCGGCACCTGATCTGATCCGTTGTTAAAATACTGCACGCCCGGAATCTTATCTACAGCTACTTTCTCAGCAGTCAATTCCTGCGGGATTTCGGGATTGTTTACAAGATCGTTCGTGCCGGGAAAACGGAGATCGACAATCGATTTTATGTGGTATTTCTTGACATAATCTTCAATTTCATCCGGCGGTATGACCCCAGACTTATACACTTTTCCTTCGGTAATCGTTTCAAAGTTGTGGTTGATATTCATGTCATAAACATACTTACCAACGAACACCAACACAATTGCTAATAGCGTAAAACCAAGGATTTTGATATTTTTCTTCATCTACTTTAAATTAATGCGTTGCCAATTTCTGATCGACGACACGGTCCATATAATCTTGAATGAAAGCCTTACAATTCAATTCAAGTTCGTTCATTGCGGCATTTCGCTGATCGATTAAATTATGCGCCAAAGCTTTGTCGTTCTTGTCGTAGAACCCAATTGATTTTTTGCCGTCGAAAATACAGATATAATTGCCTTTCGCAAATTGGTACAGGCTTGTCGTATTATTGATCACGAAAGGTTGCTGCAATTTTTTATCGAGCAAACTCCTGCCCCAGCTTCTAAAAGGTTTTTGATAACCAATCATGTCGAGAATCGTCGGATATATGTCGATCTGCTGCGCCCAATCCTCGTCAACACCAACATATGCGCTGTTTGGCTTGTAGATCATAATCGGTATTGCAAAGTGCTCATAGGTTCGCCTATATTCCTCGTAAAATATACTATTGCCATGATCAGCAACGAGCACGAAAATAGTATTATTAAACCAAGGCGACTTACTGGCTTCCGTAAAAAATCGCTTTAAAGAATAATCGGTGTAGGCAATACATTTGTGGATCGGCAAATCGCCTTCGGGAAATTTTTTCTTGTACTGGCTTGGAATAATGTAAGGATCGTGCGATGAAACAGTAAACACCGATGAGAAGAACGGCGTCTTTTCCTTATCCAAAGTGGTCTTCATGTATTGTAGAAACGGCTCGTCCCAAATGCCCCAAAAACCGTCAAATTGCGAATCATCGTTGAATTCGGTTCTTCCATAATACTTATCGATGCCCAAAATATTGCTGAAGCCTAAAAATCCCATCGAGCCATTTTCGGCGCCGTGAAAGAAAGAAGTTTGGTAGCCTTCACTTTCAAGTGTGGAAACTATCGACTCGATTTTCTGCTTGGGATAAGGTGATGAAGTAAACGCATCTTTAAATGATGGAATTCCAGCCAATATCGAAGACATTCCGTGAATTGATTGGCGCCCGTTCGTGTATGCATTCGTAAAAATCAAACTGTGCTGCGCCAATGAATCGAGAAATGGCGTATACGATTTAAAGTCCTTAATGTGCTGTTTTTTGTTGAAAGCGCCATAATATTCGCGCCCGTTACTTTCAAGAATCATTACGACAACATTTGGTTTTGTTGGCGGATTGTTTTGGTATTGTTTGACAGGTATCACTTTTTCGAGAATCACCTGCGCATTCACTTCAGGAAAATCGGTCTTGATGAAACTATTGCTGAATAGGGTTCGGATAATTGCAAAAGGTGTGTTCAATACGATGTCCGCATGGGCGATATTTTTCACATGACGGCTCGCATCGAGTAAATTAATCGGGCGTGTGGCTTTTCTGAAATCGCCGCCTCGAACACCGCCAATAATCATCAACGAAATGAATAAAAATCCAACGATTGAGAATCCGAAATAGGCAAGGTTCTTCATTGGCTTTGGCGTCGCAACATTCACTTTTTTATAAGCCCAAATCCACAAAGCTGAAAAAACAATGAACAGTGCCGGAACATACCAAAAGTCGACCATAAAACTCAGTAGTAATTTAGTCATATTCGATTCGTGTTCGATGACGTTCTTTACGGCGGTTGTTGTTCTGGCATAGGTGTGTCGGTAGTATATCAAATCGATGAAATTCGTCGCATACGCCAACAAATTCATCACAAAATAAAGATAGAATAGAAACCGCTGATATCCGCGCGAAGTATTTTTCTTAAAGGGCAAAATCGATAGAATGATGAATAATACATTGACGTATAAAATCGCCGTAGTATCGAACGGTAAACCGTAATAGCACAACAGTAAAAAGTCTGTGAAAGATTCGACTTTAAGCAAACTCGAATTAAAAACGTAAAATAAAATCCGGGCAAAAAAGTAAAAAATATAAGCCAACAAAATTCTGTAAAGCAATACTTTATATTCGTTTAAACGCAAATTTTTGAGCATAGGTAAAATTTATGAGCCAAAATTATCAAATAAATTAACACACAGCAGGGAAGCGCGCGTTAAATTAAATAAAAATTGTTTAATTTGCGTAGACTAATGACGCCAAAATGAACACCATAACTCGCTTATTCGATTTTCCTTACCATCAACTTCAAAAAAACAATATTCCCGCTGCTTTGGTTACCAAACAAAATGGTGTTTGGGTAAAGACATCGACGCAGCACTACATTGATCAATCGAATGAAATTTCCAGAGCGCTATTGCGAATGAATGTCGTGAAAGACGAAAAGATTGCCATCATTTCGTCGAACAACCGAACCGAATGGAATATTATGGATATCGGCGTGTTGCAGATTGGGGCGCAAAATGTGCCGATTTACCCGACAATTTCCGAAGACGATTATGAATACATCCTTAATCATTGTGAAGCGACTTATTGTTTCGTTTCCGATGAAGAAGTGCTGCGAAAAGTAAATCTTATCAAGCATAAACTTACGAAGTTGAAAGACATCTATTCATTCAATGAAATTCCGGGCTGTAAAAACTGGAAAGAATTATTAGATTTGGGTAAAGACCAATCGAACCAACCCGATGTTGAAGAACGCAAAGACAACGTTAAGACAGACGATTTAGCAACGATAATCTACACTTCCGGAACCACCGGAAAACCAAAAGGCGTCATGCTTTCGCACCGCAATATTGTTTCGAATGTGATTGATTCTTCGCCTAGGATTCCGTTTGATGAAGGCACAAGCGTTGCATTGAGTTTTCTGCCGATCTGCCATATTTTTGAGCGCATGATTTTGTATATCTATCAATATTACTCGGTTTCAATCTACTTTGCGGAATCGATTGAGAAACTTTCTGACAATATTAAAGAAGTCAAACCGACCGTATTTTCCGTCGTGCCTAGACTGCTCGAAAAAGTATATGATAAAATTTACGCCAAAGGAACGGAACTTACGGGTATCAAAAAGAAATTGTTTTTTTGGGCAATCGATTTGGGCTTGAAATACGAACCTTATGAAGCGAACGGGTTTTGGTACGAGTTCCAATTGAGTATTGCCAGAAAACTCATTTTCAGCAAATGGAGAGAAGGTTTGGGCGGCAACCTAAACGTTATGGTTTCTGGAAGTGCTGCATTGCAGACCCGGCTCATCCGAATATTTGCGGCCGCAGAAATGCCTGTCATGGAAGGTTACGGCCTTACTGAAACTTCTCCCGTCATCTCCGTAAACTGCTATAAAGACAAAGGATTCAGAGTCGGATGTGTCGGAAAAGTCATCAAAAATGTGGAAGTGAAGATTGCTACAGACGGTGAAATTTTGTGCAAAGGTCCAAACGTGATGATGGGCTATTATAAAGATCATGAAAAAACAGCCGAAGCCATTTATGACGGCTATTTCCATACCGGTGATATCGGTGAGATTGACAAGGATGGATTTCTTAAAATCACCGACCGCAAAAAAGAAATGTTTAAGACTTCAGGTGGAAAATACATCGCACCGCAATTGATTGAAAATACAATGAAGCAATCGCGTTTCATCGAACAGATTATGGTGATTGGCGATGGCGAAAGAATGCCGGCGGCTTTCATACAACCGAGTTTTGATTTTGTGAAGGAATGGGCGAAAATACACAAGCTCGAAATCGGCACGACCAACCAAGACATCATTGCCAACCCGAAAGTCATCGCGCGGATTCGGGAGGAAGTTGATACATTAAATGAGAAATTCGGTAATTGGGAAAAAATCAAGCGTTTTGAACTCACACCAGACGTTTGGTCAATCGAAAGTGGACACCTGACGCCGACACTCAAACTAAAAAGGAAGATTGTGATGGAGAAGTATCTGTCACTTTATAAACAAATCTACAGCGTAACCTCGTAAAATAAAGCGCTCTTTTACTTTCATGATTTGTTTATAACTGGTTGAACAGTTGTTAAAATTCGTAATTTTAAATAAATAAATTTACGTAAACCAACTAAAATCAAACCATTATGAACGTAAAAAACTTTTTACTTGCTGGCCTTGCCGGCGGAATTACAGATTTCTTATTAGGATGGATTTTTTATGGAATGCTCTTCCACGACTTCTTTGGAAGTCAAGAACCAAATCTGACATACATTTTTGCCGGGTGCATGTGTTTCGGATTTCTACTGTCTTATATTTATGTAAGATGGGCTAACATCACCACCTTGATGGCGGGCGCTTCTGCTGGAGCCGGAATAGGACTTTTGATGGGATTAATGCAAAACTTTTTTAGGATAGCGATGGAAAACGCAGCAATCGACCAAATGTTCGGGGTTGATGTAGTCATTTGTATCGTGATTGGTGCAGCTGTCGGAGCTGTTACTGCTGTTACCAATGGCGGACTCCAAAAAAGTGCAACATAAACAAAGCGCAATATTTTCTTGGAAAACTCTTCGAATCTCGGAGAGTTTTTTTTTAAAATTAACCAAAAAAAAATTTAAAATTATTATGCGTGCATAGTATTTTTTATATATCTTTGATAATCATATTACATTTATATGAAAGATAAAACCATCGATTATGTGCTTCGCGCCACTTGGCAAGCCGTTGCTAGAATGTATAATGAGGAGGCTGCTAAGTACGACGGGACGATGTCGACCGGTTTTGCGTTATTAAGCATAGACAAAGAAGACGGTACACCCTCAACGACTTTAGGGCCGAAAATGGGCATGGAAGCCACCAGTCTTACCAGAACCCTAAAATCCATGGAAGACAAAGGATTGATCATCCGTAAGAAAAATCCTAACGATGGTCGGGGTGTCCTGATTTATCTGACCGAATTCGGCAAAGAAAAAAGAGAACTGTCAAGAACGACAGTTTTAAAATTCAATGAAACCATCCGCCAAAATATTTCGGAAGAAAAGTTACTACATTTCATGGAAGTTGCAGATACGATCACCGAGCTGATTCAGGAAAAAAACATATTTAACCAAGAAAAATAAAATGAGAAGAACCATCAAAAAAATCGCAGTCATCGGTTCCGGAATTATGGGTTCGGGCATTGCCTGCCATTTTGCTAACATTGGTGTTGAAGTACTGCTACTCGATATTGTGCCACGTGAACTCACAGAAGCAGAAAAAAAAAATGGTTTGACATTAGACAGCAAAACAGTCCGAAACCGAATCGTCAACGAACATTTGGCTAACGCTTTAAAATCGAAACCCACTCCCATTTACCATCAGAAGTTCGCCAGTCGGATTACAACTGGGAACACGACTGACGACTTAGCGCAGATTGCAAATACCGATTGGATTATTGAAGTAGTGGTCGAAAGGCTCGACATCAAAAAAACCGTGTTTGAACAGATTGAAAAATACAGGAAACCAGGAACGCTCATCACCTCAAATACATCAGGAATTCCGATCCATTTTATGAGCGAAGGCAGAAGTGAAGATTTCCAAAAGCATTTCTGCGGTACGCACTTCTTCAATCCGGCGCGTTATCTCAAATTATTCGAAATCGTTCCAGGTCCGCAAACTTCAACCGAAGTGCTGGATTTCCTCAATAATTACGGTTCACAATATTTAGGAAAAACTTCCGTAGTTGCGAAAGACACACCAGCATTTATAGGAAATAGAATTGGTATTTACGGCATTCAAAGTCTATTCCACTTGGTTAAAGAAATGGGATTGACGATTGAAGAAGTCGATAAACTCACCGGCCCCGTAATCGGTCGCCCAAAATCAGCAACATTCAGAACCGTCGATGTCGTTGGACTCGATACTTTAGTGCATGTTGCCAACGGTTTGTATGAAGGTGTTCCCAATGATGAAGCGCGCGATTTGTTCAAATTGCCCGATTTCATTTCAAAAATGTTAGCAAACAATTGGCTCGGAAGCAAAACCGGTCAAGGATTTTACAAGAAAGTCGACCGCGATATTCTTTCTCTGGATTTGGATACTTTGGAGTATCGACCAGCGAAAAAAGCTTCATTCGCCACTTTAGAACTCACAAAAACAATAGACAAACCAATTGATCGTTTCAAAATATTGGTCAAAGGAACGGACAAAGCCGGAGAATTCTACCGCAAAAGTTTCGCCGGAATGTTTGCGTATGTTTCAAACCGAATCCCAGAAATCACGGATGATCTCTATAAAATTGACGATGCGATGAAAGCCGGTTTCGGTTGGGAAAATGGCCCATTCGAAATCTGGGATGCCATTGGTGTCGCCAAAGGAATTGAAATTATGAAAGTCCAAAATCTGGAGCCAGCGGCCTGGGTAACCGAAATGCTAGCTTCTGAAATTTCGAGTTTTTATGCTGTTAAAGAAGGCGCAACGTATTACTATGACATTAAAACAAAATCACAAGTCAAAGCTCCCGGACAAGATGCTTTCATTATTTTAAACAATATCCGTGAAAGCAAAAAAGTCTGGAGCAATTCAGGCGCAGTCATTGAAGATTTAGGCAATGGTATTCTGAACCTCGAATTCCAGTCGAAAATGAATACGATTGGCGGCGACGTTTTACAAGGCATCAACAAAGCAATTGATCTCGCGGAAAAAGAATACCAAGGTTTAGTGATTGGAAATCAAGCTGCGAATTTCTCAGTAGGTGCGAATATCGGAATGATTTTCATGATGGCGGTTGAGCAGGAATATGATGAACTCAACATGGCGATCAAAATGTTTCAAGACACGATGATGCGTGTGCGTTATTCTTCTATACCTGTCGTCGTAGCGCCACACGGAATGACTTTAGGCGGCGGTTGTGAAATGAGCATGCATGCCGATAAAGTGGTTGCTGCGGCTGAGACTTATATTGGCTTGGTAGAATTTGGCGTCGGTGTAATTCCTGGCGGTGGTGGCTCCAAAGAAATGGCGTTGCGGGCTTCGGATCTGTTCCATAAGAATGATGTTGAACTCAATGTATTGCAAGAATATTTCTTAGCAGTGGCCATGGCAAAAGTATCGACTTCGGCTTACGAAGCATTTGATACCGGCATACTACAACGTGGAAAAGACATCGTCGTGGTCAATAAAGACCGACAATTAGCAGAAGCCAGAAAACATGCATTATTAATGGCGGAAGCCGGATACACGCAACCCATCCGGAGAAAAGACATTAAGGTTCTCGGAAAATCAGCATTGGGAATGTTCTTAGTAGGAACCGATCAGATGACGGCAGGGAATTTCATTTCTGACCACGATAAAAAAATAGCCAATAAACTCGCTTATGTTATGGCGGGTGGCGATTTATCGGAACCTACTTTGGTTTCCGAACAGTACCTACTCGATCTCGAACGCGAAGCCTTTTTAAGCTTGTGCACGGAAAGAAAAACGCTTGAAAGAATACAATTCATGTTAACCAAAGGAAAACCACTGAGAAACTAATCATAAATTTTGAATCTTGAATGACTCGCCTCGACGACGATTCGCTCCATTCAAAATTTAAAATTCAAAATTCAAAATATAAATGAAAACAGCCTACATAGTTAAAGCATACAGAACTGCAGTCGGCAAAGCGCCGAAAGGTGTCTTTCGCTTCAAACGACCGGATGAACTCGCAGCAGAAACCATCGCTTACATGATGAATGAATTGCCGGATTTCGATAAAAAACGCATCGACGACGTGATGGTTGGAAACGCAATGCCCGAAGCCGAGCAAGGTTTGAATGTCGGACGATTGATTTCTTTGATGGGATTGAATGTCGTTGATGTTCCCGGTGTAACGGTGAACCGATACTGCGCCTCAGGTCTTGAAACCATTGGAATGGCAACTGCTAAAATCCAATCTGGAATGGCTGATTGCATCATTGCAGGCGGTGCGGAAAGCATGAGTTTCATTCCGATGGGCGGCTACAAACCGACACCTGATTATGCGATTGCAAAAGATGGACATGAGGACTATTATTGGGGCATGGGACTTACAGCAGAAGCCGTCGCTAAGCAGTTCAATGTATCGCGCTCCGATCAAGATGAATTTGCGGTTCATTCGCACCAGAAAGCGTTGAAAGCACAGGCGGAAAACAAATTCGACAAACAAATTGTTCCAATTACGATCGAGCAGACTTTCATCAACGAGAATGGTAAAAAAGAAACCAAATCATACACGGTTACTAAAGATGAAGGTCCGAGAGCCGATACGAATTTAAATGCATTAGGAAATCTGAAACCAGTGTTTGCCGCGGACGGAAGTGTGACCGCCGGGAACTCATCTCAAATGAGTGATGGTGCCGCTTTTGTTTTAATCATGAGTGAAGATATGGTCAAAGAGCTTAATCTCACGCCTATTGCGCGATTGGTGAATTTTGCATCTGCTGGAGTCGAGCCAAGAATCATGGGAATCGGTCCCGTTAAAGCCATTCCAAAAGCTTTGAAACAAGCCGGACTACAGTTAAAAGACATCGATTTAATAGAACTTAACGAAGCCTTTGCCTCGCAGTCATTAGCGGTCATTCGCGAATTGGGATTGAATCCGGATATTGTGAACGTCAATGGTGGTGCGATTGCTTTAGGTCATCCATTAGGTTGCACGGGTGCAAAATTATCAGTACAATTATTTGATGAAATGAAGCGCCGTGGGAGTAAATATGGCATCGTTTCGATGTGTGTAGGAACTGGGCAAGGAAGTGCAGGAATTTATGAGCTGATATAGAAAATCGTCCGCTTAAATATTACATACTAAAAGAAAAAAAGTCGAATTAAAAATATAAAACAATCGAATTTCAAAAGATGACAACAACTTTCATAAGCAAGATTACTCCAAATCTTGATTGTTGATTTTTGTCTCTTTTATCTAAAAATAAAGAAAATGAACGATATCACAAGAGGAGGTCAATTCCTAGTAAAAGAAACCAAATGTGAGGACATCTTCACACCAGAAGATTTTTCAGAAGAACAAAAAATGATGCGCGATTCCGTTAAAGAGTTTATCGATAAAGAAATCTGGCCGAACAAAAATCGTTTTGAAAGTAAGGATTATGCGTTTACCGAAGCGTGCATGAAGAAAGCCGGCGAAATGGGATTCCTAAGTGTTGCGGTTCCTGAAGCCTATGGCGGCATGGGTATGGGTTTCGTAGATACATGCCTAGTTTGCGATTATATTTCTGGCGCCACTGGATCGTTTTCTACGGCTTTTGGCGCGCATACCGGAATCGGAACCATGCCAATCACTTTGTATGGAACAGAAAAACAAAAACAAAAATACGTACCCAAACTCGCTTCCGGTGAATGGTTCGGTGCGTATTGCTTGACTGAACCCGGCGCTGGATCGGATGCCAATTCTGGAAAAACGAAAGCGGTGCTTTCCGATGATGGCCAATATTACAAGATCACAGGGCAAAAAATGTGGATTTCAAATGCAGGTTTTTGTCATATTTTCATTGTTTTTGCACGCATTGGCGATGATAAAAACATCACAGGATTTATCGTGGAAAATGCAAAAGACAACGGTATCTCGATGAATGAGGAAGAACACAAACTCGGCATCCGCGCTTCTTCGACACGCCAAGTTTTCTTCAACGAAACGAAAGTGCCCGTTGAGAATATGCTCTCCGAAAGAGGCAACGGTTTCAAAATCGCGATGAATGCTTTGAATGTCGGTCGTATTAAACTAGCAGCCGCCTGCCTCGATGCGCAACGCCGTGTGACTACCAATGCAATTCGTTATGCGAACGAAAGGGTTCAATTCAATACACAGATCTCACAATTCGGTGCGATACGCTACAAACTGGCCGAAATGGCTACTTCTGCTTATGCCGGAGAAAGTGCTACGTATCGTGCAGCAAAGGACATTGAAGCGAGAATTAAACGTCGTGAGGACGAAGGTGCAACGCATCAAGAAGCGGAGCTTAAAGGCGTCGAGGAATTTGCAATTGAATGTTCGATATTGAAAGTTGCCGTTTCTGAAGATGTTCAAAATTGCGCTGATGAAGGTATTCAGATTCTGGGCGGAATGGGATTCTCGGAAGATACGCCAATGGAAAGTGCGTGGCGTGATGCCCGTATTTCAAGGATATATGAAGGCACGAATGAAATCAACAGAATGCTATCTGTCGGGATGCTGATTAAAAAAGCGTTCAAGGGTCACGTCGATTTGCTCGGACCGGCGACAAAAGTGCAAGAAGAACTAATGGGAATACCATCATTCGATACACCCGATTATTCCGAATTATTTGCGGAGGAAAAAGAAATGATCGGCAAATTGAAGAAAGCCTTTTTGATGGTTGCTGGCGCCGCTGTACAGAAATACGGCCCAGAACTCGACGGTCATCAGCAATTATTGATGGCGGCTGCCGATATTTTGATTGAGATTTACATGGCGGAATCAACAATTCTCAGAACTGAAAAACTCGCCAAAAAGGAAGGCGAACCGAAAGTTCAGGAGCAAATCGCAATGGCAAAATTATACCTATACAAAGCTGTCGATATTGTAACTCAAAAAGGAAAAGAAAGCATCATTTCCTTTGCTGAAGGCGATGAACAACGCATGATGCTAATGGGATTACGCCGTTTTACAAAATACACGAATATGCCTAATATTGTTGGCCTTCGAGAAACCATCACGACAAAATTGGTAGCAGAAAACGAATATTGCTTCTAGTATAAAATCTGATTTTAGTTATTTTAATTGTTGAAAAACCGTTACTGTTTTGCTTCAGAACGGTTTTTTTATTTGATTAAAAATTTTATTTTAGCCGCATTATAATCGCTAAAGAAATCAATATGAAATTGTTAGGTATAGGTTCAAGAATACAACACGCAGCATACGGAAAAGGGGTCATTACGAATGTTTCTTCTAAAGAATATTGGGTAACCTTCATCGAAAACGGACTCGAAACCATCGAAATCGATAGTGCGTTTGACGTCATTGAAGCTGCCGAGAATGAAGTCGACACCGTCAGTTTTTACGACGTCGAGCAAAGCCTGCTGAGTATTTTAAAAAAATGGAATGGACTTGGCGAACCGGTTCCCATCGACGACAAATGGAAAGGCGGCAAAATGATTCTCGAACCCGGAAAACCAGGATTGGCTGCTAAGGATGTTCCTATTGACACATTTTTTCATAAAATTGTAATGCTTCGCGATCGACTCCGTGTCATGGAACAAAAAATTAATACCAGCAATTTAGAAGAAATTGAAAAGGTTGAATTGCAGCAATATATTACTAGAATCTACGGAAGCCTGACGACATTTAATGTGCTATTTAAATCACAAAGTGACTATTTCGTTGGCGAGAAAACAAAATAAAAACGACCGCATCATAATGGAGCGGTCGTTTTTCGCATAATAATACTATGATTTAGGGTTACCAATTTACATTGCAAATCGAATGAATCCGTCTTGCCCCTCAATGAAAATCAGTACAGTATTATTAATACTTTTAGAAATTGTTCGTATGTCAAAGATGAAACTTTTGAACGAATAGCGGGTTACAGAATTTTGCTTAAATGTTATAGAATTTATAAATCAGCTTTTCTTGGTCTCGAATATTTGCTTCCTGATTTCGACAGCATACGCATTCGGAATTATTTTTTTGCCATACTGATGCGCATACACTTTTGTGAATTCGGCACCGAAATATAAAATGATAGCCGAATAATACACCCATACCAAAATAATAATTATCGAACCGGCAGCACCATAAGCCGAGCCAATGGCGGAACTCCCGATGTAAAATCCAATCGCGAACTTACCAATCATAAACAGTAAAGCAGTCACTCCAGAACCAATCAGTGTATCTTTCCAAGCAATAGTGCCGTCGGGCAAAGTGCGGAAAATGATTGAAAATAGCAGCGTTGTTATTGCCAGTAGAATGATAATATTCAAAATGTAGAACAGCATAACCGTGGCATCGGGAAAATAACGCATTAATCTTTCATTGAGTACATCCATGACGGTATTGACTGTTAAACTTACCAACAGTAGAAACCCTACGGCCGCAATCATAGAAAACGACATCAACCTGTTTTTGACGAATTTTACAAAGCCTTTATTCGGTTTGGCTTTTAATCCCCAAATGAAATTTATTGAACTTTGAATCTCCGCAAAAACCCCAGAAGCACCAATCAGTAAAGTAACACCACCGACAATTGTCGCGAAAAGAGTGCTGTCTGAAAGCTGTATATTTTTAATAGTTTCCTGAATCTGTAATGCCGCTTCTTTTCCTACCATGCCGTGAATCTGCCAGAAAAATGTCCCGTTCACTGCGTCTCTTCCAAAGAAAACACCGCAAATCGATAAGATAATCATGATCAGTGGCGGCATTGCGAAAATCGTATAATAAGAAAGTGAGGCACTGAGTTTTATGGCATTATCATCGTCGAACTCGTTGTAAGTATCTTTGAGTAAACCCCAAGTTGTTTTAAAAAACTGTAATGGTTTCATGTATGTAAGTTTAGAATAAAGTCCCATTAAACGGACGCGTTTCAAAAATACAAAAGCAAATTTTTATAATTCATCCGCTATATTTCATAATTATAATAAATAAATGCTTGGATTTCGTTTTTCATTATCTTTGAAAGAAACAAATCTTATGAAAAAAATTCTCTTATTCCTCGTGCTCAGCGGCGCCATAATCTTAAGCTGTAAGACTAATAGTAATTCTGCTGATAGCAAAAATTTAAGTCTCACCTTCGAATCAAAAAGCAATAGTAAAGTCACCGGAACAGCTTCCTTTGTACAGAAAAATGGCACGGTAACTTTCACCGCTGCTATTGCAGGGCTAAAACCAGGAGCTCACGCCATCCATATTCACGAAAAATCTGATTGCTCGGCAGCCGATGGAAGTTCAGCCGGAGGTCACTGGAATCCAACGTTCAAAAAGCATGGGAAATGGGGTGTTGGTGAATACCATAAAGGTGATATTGGGAATTTTACCGCAGATGCTGATGGTAACGGTACAATCACTTTGTCTACAAAAGAATGGTGCATCGGCTGTGGAGATCCGGCAAAAGATATTCTTGGAAAAGGACTCATCGTTCACGAAGGCACCGATGATTTTGTAACGCAACCGACTGGAAATGCAGGCGCAAGATTGGCTTGTTCTGCGATTATAAAATAAGTAACTATTGGAAAAAGAGCTGCATTACTTTAAGAATGCTCAGGAATGGCGTCATTGGCTGCATGAACATCACGACAAATCAAAGGGCATCGACCTCATATTTTACCGCATTGATAGCGCCTTTGAGAGCATGCGTTGGGAAGAGGCCGTGCAGGTTGCCATTTGTTACGGCTGGATCGATTCGACCGTGCGGAAAGTTGATGAAGAACGCCGCAAGCAAACCTTCACGCCGAGAAAGGACAAAAGTGTGTGGAGCAAACTTACAAAGACTTATATTGATAGACTCCTTGCCGAAAATTTGATGCACGAAAGTGGGCTTAAAAAAATTGAAATTGCCAAACAGAACGGCTCTTGGACATTGCTTGATCACGTAGAAAGTCACGTCATTCCCGACGATTTGCAGCGCGCTTTTGATGCACATTCGAAAGCCTTTCAAAACTACCAAAAATTCAGCCCTTCGTATCGCAAAAGTTATTTATATTGGCTCAATCAAGCGAAAAGAGACGAAACACGTAAAATTCGTATCGAGGAAATCATCAGGCTATGCAATCAAAATATCAAAACACGACCTTAATTTGTTGATGATAAATTAAATTACAATCCTGCTTAAATTCTCAAAAAAGTATAGCTTTGTAGCGTAAAATCAAAGCGATGATCAATCCCTCGGCACCTGGCTGGATCGACAAGTTCTTTACAGACCAGAAGTCTGTAACGACTACCGATTTGGATGATATCGATTTATTCTATAAGAAGATCCGCACTACCGGTTTTATTTATGGGCACATCATTTCTTTTTCAACGGAAAATACAACCAATCATGCAGGCTGGCTCAATGATGAGATTTCGAAAGCCGCTTTACTCAACGCGTTGCATCAAATTTTTAAATTAAATTCTAGCGACAAAAGCACCAATCATTTTTTAAAACAAGCTGTTGCGTTCTACAACGAGATGAATCCACAAGGATTTAACTTATTCAAAAAAGTATGGTCGAGCACATCGGTTGCACTTAACCTCGAGAAAATCATTGATGACCGCGTGCAAACGAATGACAATATCATTAGTAAAAATTTCTCGCACATTGTCACGAATGCATTGCTTTTCGTAGATATTCTGGCATTTCAACATTATTTGAATGAAGGGAAGATTCCGGAAAAGTACCTCAAGAAATTAGAGGAAACCATTGTGAGCATTGTTGCTTTGGCGCTTAAAACCAAATCCAATAAGTCGCAGCACGATAATTTACTGATCAAACTTTTTGAAGCATCGATTCGTTATAGTAAATTTTCTAAAGTCAATATCCAAAACCTCGAAGCGCTTGAACTGCAATATTTTGAAAACCCTTTAGAGCGATATTACCTGATTGATATGGCGGGTTTGGCAATGTGGAGCGATGGAAAAGTTGAAAATGACGAAGCTTATTTTTTATATTCGTTGGCTTCAAGCATGAATGTTGCAGATTATTTTGTGGATGAAAGCATCACTGCGACGGATAACTTCATTAAAAAGTACCGAAAGGAAATTCCGTATTTCAATTACTCGAATCCTGTAAAACATTTTTACGACCAGACGACCCAGATGGTTATGACGTTGATTAAGCGAAACCAAAAAAGACTAGCCAAAGAAATCTCGGAAAGCAAGGAATTGATGGTACTGCTTGCGTACTCCACACAGCGCGACCTCAATAAAGAGGAGAAAAAGAAAGTCAAAAAACAACTGCTTGACATTTGCAAAACTGTGCCTTCATTGACGATTTTCCTTATTCCTGGTGGCAGTTTGTTGTTGCCTATCTTAATTAAATTTATTCCGCAGATGCTGCCTTCTTCATTTAATGAAAATTTGGGAGACGAATAAAAAAATTAGCCCCGAATTCGCGAATCATAATAAATTCGGGAACCCGCGGCTAAAATACCATGAACCAAAAATTAGGTGATTGT
Organism: Flavobacterium sp.; assembly: GCA_031425295.1. Taxonomy (GTDB): domain Bacteria; phylum Bacteroidota; class Bacteroidia; order Flavobacteriales; family Flavobacteriaceae; genus Flavobacterium. The sequence continues at coordinate 22,606 of JANPJB010000076.1, forward strand.
CTAGAATTTCAATTGATAAACTTCATCTAAATCTTTTTCAGAACTGATGTTTACATTCAAATCGGTCACGAAGCCTGAATTTAATCCGTACGCCCAACCGTGTAAGGTAAGATCCTGTCCGTCGCGCCATGCTCCTTGAACAATGGAGGTTTTCGCAAGATCGAACACTTGTTCTTTGACGTTAAGTTCGACAAATTTATTGAATCGATCGTCCTCATCAAGAATCGAATCTAGATAAATATGGTGAAGTCGGTATACATCTTTGATATGGCGAATCCAGTTGTCGATGATTCCGATGGAACTATTGCCCATGGCCGCTTTCACTCCACCACAGCCGTAATGACCGCAGACAATGACGTGCTTTACTTTGAGGACATTCACGGCATAATCAAGTACACTCAACATATTCATATCCGAATGCACAACCATATTGGCGATATTCCTGTGCACGAACACTTCGCCGGGTTTGGCGCCGATGATCTCATTTGCGGGAACGCGGCTATCGGAACAACCAATCCACAATAATGGCGGCGTCTGCCCTTTTGCCAGGTGCTGAAAATAATTCGGATCTTGTGCTAAGGATTTTTCAACCCACTCTTTATTGTTGTCTAATATTTTTTTGTAAAAATCTGTACTCATGTTTGTTGTTTTTTGTGATTTAACTACTGGTTAATTAATTATAAAAATAGATAATTCTCTTAATTTTTAAGGTATTATTCGTCAATCTCTTCCGTGAAAATTTCCTTTTTGACCATTTTCCTTTTGGCGGCGTCGTAATAGTGTTCGAAAGTAACTTTATTCATCGAATCGTCGGTATTCTCTAATTGATACGCTTTTTTGAAACCTTTGAGTTTAACCTTGATATTCTTATCAATGGCTCTGGTCGATTTGAATTCTTGGATCAAATCAAGAATGTCATGCGCAATGTATACGGTATCCTGAGCGTTGATAATGACTTTTGCGTTCGCCGGAATTTCCTTCAATGTTGATTTTATTGCCGCTTTGTTTAAAAATGAAACTTCCTGCGCCAAGTCGATGTGAATGATATCGCCATCTGCGTACGCTTCTTTCCGGAAACTATACGCCCGTTTGAGATTCCCTTTGAGGACGAAGATGATACTGATGATGATTCCAAGCGCGACACCTTTCAACAAATCCGTAAAAACCACAGCAATTAATGTTGCGATAAATGGTACAAACTGGTATTTTCCTTTCTCCCAGAAATGCAGAAATGTTGACGGTTTTGCCAATTTATATCCTACCATCAGCAATACGGCAGCTAAGGTCGCCAATGGAATTTTATTCAAAATGGTCGGTATGATGACTACACTCAGCAGCAGTAATAGACCGTGGATAATTGTTGACATTTTCGATTTGGCTCCAGCATTATTATTTGCGGAGGTTCTTACGACAACGGAAGTCATGGGTAAACCACCGAGAAGCGCGCTCAACATATTTCCGATACCCTGTGCTTTGAGCTCTACATTGGTATCCGTGTATCGTTTTTGAATATCCATTCTATCGGCCGCTTCAATGCACAATAAGGTTTCAATCGACGCGACAACGGCAATGGTCAAACCCGTAATCCACACTTTTGAATTGGTCGCTGCTGTGAAATCAGGAAGCATAATGATGGTTTTCAATTCTTCTACAGACGTGGGAATCGGCAACGAAACTAGATGTTGCCTTTCAATCGCTAGAACACTTCCGGTTGCTGTGAAGATTTCGTTCAAAATAACACCTATCACGACAGCCACTAAAGCACCCGGAACCAATTTTAGTCTTTTCAAAACGGGCACTTTATCCCACGCGATCAATATGGCTAATGAAAACGCAGTAATGACTATCGAACCCAATTGCACGTGGTTTAATAGAGAAAGTAATGTTGAAAATGTATTGCTTCCATCGGCTTGGAGAAATGCCTCATCGCCTTCGAAATCGCTGTCATAACCAAAGGCATGCGGCAATTGTTTGAGTATAATGATGATTCCGATTCCGGCAAGCATACCTTCGATCACGTTTGTCGGAAAATAATTTGAGATACTTCCGGCTTTAATGAATCCTAAGAGCAACTGCACTAAACCGGCAATAAAAACTGCGGTCAGAAATATGTTGAAAGCACCAAAATCAGTTATTGCGGTTAATACAATCGCCGTTAAACCAGCGGCAGGTCCGGTCACACTGATTTGAGATTGGCTGAGATAACCGACTACAATTCCGCCAATAATTCCTGAAATAATGCCCGAAAATAACGGCGCACCAGAAGCCATTGCGATGCCCAAACACAGTGGAAGCGCCACTAAAAATACCACTAAACCTGAGGCAAAATCAGATTTAAGGCTCGCCAAAATATTGATGTTTTTTGTCATGATACCTTATTAGAGTTGAATACAAAGAATTTATCCCGATCTAGAAAAGCGAATTAAATTCAGAAAAGAAAACGATGTATTAAACTTGTTCGGGCGGCGGAATGAATATCGAAGAAGCGATGTGATCATGCTTTGATAAATTCTCCGAACGGATCAGACTTGAAGTACTTGAAGAGAAAATAGCCACCGTATATGATAGCTCTAATTTCAGATCTGCTTTTAATCCTTTGTGAACTTGTTCCTCTTCGGACATACTGAAGAAATAGGAAGTATCGGTACTTTTCTCAATCACGCTTATAATCGTTGGCGTTGATAGAAAAGTAATAAAGACGAAAAGAAATAATTTTGCAATCAACTTCATGGCGCAAATGTAGCTTTTGAGAATTGGAATTTGAATCAGAAGTTTGAAATTTAAAAAAAAATTAACATCCTAAAATTTAAAGATTGAACATTCAAGATAGTTTAAACTTATAGTTTTTATCTTTGCATCAAAACAGACTATAAAATGACAATTACCCAACTTCAATATGTGCTTGCGGTTGCTGAGCATAGAAATTTCACTCTTGCCGCAGAAAAATGTTTTGTAACGCAGCCAACTTTGAGCATGCAGATTCAAAAAGTAGAAGAAGAACTCAGTATACAGATTTTCGACCGCAGTAAGAAGCCCATACAGCTCACTGAAATCGGTCATAAAATTGTAAATCAGGCGAAAAATATAGTAAACGAAGCCGACCGCATGCAGGATATTGTCGAGCAGCAGAAAGGATTTATCGGTGGTGAATTCCGTTTGGGTATTATTCCTACGATCATGCCAACGTTGCTGCCGATGTTTCTTAACAACTTTATCAAAAAATATCCGAAAGTCAAATTGATTATTGAAGAGTTGAATACTGATGAAATCATAACCCGATTGAAAAACGGACATCTCGATGCTGCGATTGCCGCCACGCCATTGATGGAAGAAAAAATCAAAGAAATCGTTTTATATTTTGAGCCTTTTATGGCTTATATTCCACAAGGCCACAAGAGTTATGCTAATGAAGAAATTGAAGTTAATGACTTGAATATTGATGAAATCCTTTTGCTGCAAGACGGACATTGCTTTCGAGATGGCATACTGAACTTGTGCAAGAATGTCAGTAAAGGAGAATTTAACCGATTTCAAATTGAAAGCGGCAGTTTTGAAACGCTGGTTAAATTGGCTGATGAAGGATTGGGCATTACACTACTTCCGTACTTACACACATTGGACTTAAAAGATCGCGATAAATCAAAATTGAAGCACTTTAAGGAGCCTAAACCGGCGCGTGAAGTCAGTTTGATTTTCCCGAAGACCGAACTTAAAATTCAAATTATTGATGCATTGAGAGCTACGATTGCTGGCGTAATCAAAGGTGCGATTGTATTTCAGAATGTGGAAATCATTAGTCCGTTATCCAAAAAATAGTGTTATAAAATACGAATTGCACTAATGAGCACGAAGCGCGTCGTGTAAATTAGTGCAACCCATGTCACGAAAAAACCGCAGTCTTTCGCTATTAGTTTACAATGCTTATATATTGCTGTAGCTCAGGCTTTTCAGTCGTAAAGTTGGTCAACCATTTCTTTAATTGCTCAAGCTCATAAGGCAGCAAATTTTTTATAGCTTTTCGTAATTCTTTACAAAAAAGAACCGGATCGAAGCTTACTCTTTCGAGCACCGATTTCGTGTAGTCGTAGATCATTCTAGGCATAATAATAAGATTTAGGGGTTATCTTAATAAGAACGTTTGGTAAATGTAAATGAAAAAAACATTCGCCGCAATAAAAAAGTTGAAAAAAGTCCGTTTAAACGTTAATAAAATCGATGAAATGCACTTTTTTAAAATTAAATAAAGATAAATCTTACGCTAATTAAGAAAAATTTAAGAACTATTACGATATAGTATACTAAAAAAGGAGCCATTTAAGCTCCTTTTAGTTTTATCGATTTACGTAAATAAGACACTGCCTTAATTCGGGTTTTTCAACGGTGTAATTCAAAAGCCATTCCGTAAGCTGCTCAATTTCGTAAGGCAGAAGCACTTTTAATGCTTTCTCTAGTTCTTTACAAAAAAGTAAAGGGTCAAAACTCACTCTTTCGAGTATGTTTTTGGTGTAAGCAAACATGGTTCTTTTCATAAGATAAAATTTATCTTTTTAGGGATGAAAGTGTTGGTTAATTAATATCGTAAACCAAATTTAACAAAAAAAGAAATTGCTTTTACAAACGAAACGTTAATTGGCAATCTGAATTTAGATTAATTTTTAGTGGCCCGAAACATCTCTCTTTTGCCTGGTGGTCCCGGCAGTTTTTCCACAGTAAAGCCCACTTCGATCATGCTTCTTTTAACAACGCCACGCGCGGCATATGTCACCAAAATTCCACCTCTTTTTAAAGCATTAAACATACGTCTGAAAATTTCCGTACTCCACAATTCGGGCTGCACGCGATAACCAAAAGCATCAAAATAAATGAGGTCGAAACTGTCAATATCTTCTATGGTGTCAAAAAATTGCTGTCTTTTGGTTAAGGAGAAATCTTCGGAAATTTGGAATTTATCTTCCCAAGCAGTGCGGTGCATATCTTCAAAAACTTCGCTTTGAGCTTTAGCATTCAATTCATTAACATAGTTCATCGATACAATTTCTTGCTCAGAGACCGGATAAGCCTCTACTCCAACATAGTCGATATTGATATCGAGTTGCTTTGATTCAAGATAAGTGATGAATGCATTGAGTCCGGTACCAAAACCGATTTCTAAGATACGGATTGATTTTCCGGCAAATAATGAAAGTCCGTTTTGAATAAATACATGCTTCGCCTCTTGAATCGCACCGTGCTTTGAATGGTAGTTCTCATTCCATTCCGGCAGATGAATCGTCGTTGAGCCATCAGCCGTTTGGATGATTTCCCTTTTCATGATTATTGAATGTAAAGCTTTTTGATTCTTGGAATTGGTCCACCACATTTTTCCTTATGACACGAAATGCAAGCATCGACGCCCTCATTGAAATGCTGCTTCGCATTTTTTGGGTCTTCATAAATCAATTCCTGAGCTTTGATGAACGCAGCGGCTTGTTGATTGAAAAAAGCATCATTATCGCTTTCGTCGGTCATCACCGCTTTATGGATCTTTAGAAAATGATTTGGAAATTTACCGATCGTATCGCCTTTTTTGATTCTTTCTTTAAGCCTTTGGTTGTCGACATACATTTGCTCCATTAAAGCTGCCATTTCCGACATTTCGTACATCTTAAACCTGCTTTTAGGCGCACTTTCTGTGCATGTTTCCGCTGCAACTGGTTCCACTTTTTTTTTCTTTTTGGAACAGCTCATTAGCACAAGACAACAACTTAACAGCACAAAATATTTCTTCATCATTCTTTTATTAAAACACCGTCAGCCATAAAGGAATAAGATCTTTTAGGCTTCGTAATTTTTTCGATCTCCGCTTTCGATTTTCCAGCATCCTTAGCATAATGGCGTAATTCAGCAACTGATTCAACGCTAACGAATGCTTTTCCATTAATAATCACTTCACTTCCGGCGGAATTCAGCGGCATGAAAAACGCATAATCCTTAAATTTCACAAAGGCGCTTTCTCCTTTAGCCAATTGAAGGTTCATCCAGCAGCCTTTTTTTGAACACACATCAGTAATCTTCGAACGAAATTTTACATTGATCGTGTCTCCAGCTTTAAGCTTACCATATTTGGTGGTCATTTGTTCTTTTGAAATCGCGCCATCTTTTGAAATCTTGGCTCCAAACGAAACAAATTGATCATCCCTACTCGCTTTGTTCTGCGCGTAGGTTGAAGAAACAAAGATTAACATTAGCAAAATAATTTTTCTCATATTCTAAATATTAAACGGATTAACTTAATTGGTTCGACAAAAATAAACGGTTTTATGATACGATCGAACGCATTAATTTTATTATTTTAGCCAAAATTAAAAGCGAAAATTATATTTTACAAAATATCGATTTTTAGTCTTTGATAACCAATTACTTACACTCTAATTCATTACATAACCCAACAATAAATGAGTTCAAATACTACTCACGAAATCGATATCGCTACCGTTTCTGCATCAAAAATTAATACCGTTGATTTTGAAAACCTTTCTTTCGGAAGTATTTTCACGGATCATATGTTTGTTTGTGATTTCAAAGAAGGAAAATGGCATAAACCGCAAATTAAACCGTACGAGCCTTTTATGATCGATCCGTCTGCAAAAGTTTTTCATTACGGACAGGCCATATTTGAAGGCATGAAAGCTTACAAGACCGAGCAAGATGAAGTGTGGCTGTTCCGTCCCGATCAAAATCTCGAGCGGTTGAATAGATCTGCTGTGCGTATGGCGATGCCCGAACTTCCTGAGGAAATATTCATGACCGGCCTGCACCAGTTGATCGATCTCGATCGTGCTTGGGTCAAAAAAGGCATGGGTAATACCTTATACATTCGTCCATTCATGATTGCGATTGGCAGTGGCGTCATTGCTGCGCCTTCCACACAATACCGTTTTATGATCATTCTTTCACCGGCTAGATCTTATTATTCTGGAGAAGTTAAAGTTCTGATCGCAGATCATTACAGTCGTGCCGCGAATGGTGGGATCGGTGCTGCGAAGGCTGCCGGTAATTACTCCGCGCAATTTTATCCAACGAAATTGGCGAACGAAAAAGGATTTCAACAAATCATCTGGACCGATGACGCGACGCATACAAAGCTTGAGGAAGCCGGAACGATGAATGTATTTTTCAGGATTGATGATACTTTATACACAGCGCCGATTAGTGAAAGAATACTCGACGGTGTGACGCGAAAAAGTCTAATTGCACTTGCCAAACGCGACAGAATCAAGGTTGAAGAACGGTCTGTGTTAGTCGCTGAACTTGTCAGTGCTGCGAAAGATGGCAGTTTAAAAGAAATATTCGGTGCCGGAACTGCTGCGGTGGTCAATCCGATTGCTGGTTTTTCTTATGATGATGTGTATTATGAAGTGCCAAAACAAGAAAAATCAATTGCTTTGGAATTGAAAGACAAACTGACCAACATCCAATATAAATTAGCTGAAGACACTTTCGGGTGGACGGTAAAGATTTAATCAACCATAAATTTGGAAGGCGCGATTTAAACATCGCGCCTTTTTCATTTCAATATCGCAGTAAAATCAGGTTTAAAATAATTCGGACCTTTCATTACTTTACCATCTTCGCGATAGATCGGATTTCCGTCTTCACCCAGCTTGCTCATGTTGCTGCGTTGTATTTCATCAAAAACCGCCTCAATTTTATGCTGTAAACCGTGTTCGATGATTGTACCACACAAAATATAAAGCATGTCGCCCAAAGCATCGGCAATCTCGACAAGATCATTATTCTGAACGGCTTCAAGATATTCTTCGTTTTCTTCTTTCATCAAATTAAAACGCAGCATATTTTTGGTTTCCCCTAAATCGGCTCTTGGATTTTCGCTGTGTCCGATGGCAAAAGCGGAATGGAATTCTGTAACGGCGTGAAGTTGTTTTTGCATAATATTTTAAGAATTAATTGTAATGCAAATTAGCTAGTTTTAGTATCAATTGATTAAATTTGGCAAAAAAATTATTATCATGTTTTCAACCGGACAGTTGATTTTTGCCGCCTTATTTTTTATCGTTTTCGTGATTTTGATTGCGGCTTCCTATCGAAAAGATGTTGCAGTTCACAAACTTTTCTACAAAGGAAATTATAAAGTTTTGATCGTGTTTTTTCTCTTTATTGTAATGCTTTTTGTTATTAAACTTACTATGAAACGCTAAGTGCCCCAATAAAAAACGCTTCCAATGTTGAAAGCGTTTTTTACTGATCAAAGCGGTATACTATTAATTTTCATCCGGTAAAAAACTATATTGTTTTGCATATTGCAGCATTTGTTCCGCGAATGTTTTTGGCTGTTTGACCGCAATATTGGTGATGTTTCCTTTGGCATCTGTTTGCGGAACTAATACCGGATTTACAAAACCGTTATAAGGTGCATTGGTAAACTGTTTGTTTCTTTCGAGCACTTCTGCATGCAGTTTCTGATCGACTTTCACGCCGTAATTTTCTACTAAATTTTTCCCGGCATTGAAATCACCTTCCGATTTAATGCGCTGCACTTCACGCAACAACTGTCCAAATAATTCATGCAATTTTTCATAATTCGTAATGTTATAATAGGTCTTTCCATTGCGGGTTAGTTTTTCGATAATGTTCTCCTTCTGACCTTTTTCGAAAACCCAAGCACTGACCCATTGGCGGTTTCTCATATGCGCTTCTTCAATGTTGGCGCCTAATTCGAGTCGAACCAACTGCGTCATCAAACCATTTCTAATGTAACTGTCATACGATTCCATGCCGAGTTTTTTCCAATCATCGACAAGTCCCAATTCCTGCAATTTCGGATTGTACAAATAATACAAACCAACCAAATCAGCGCGTCCTTCTTCTAATGTCGACGCATAGCTTTTCAAAGTTTCCTTTGGCGTTCCAACTCCAGCGTTGATTTGACCCGATGCATGTCCGACGACTTCGTGCAAAGCCGTATGCAGTTTATCGCCAATCTCGCCATACTTTTGCGCCAATGCAATTTCTTCGGGATCGTTCGCAAATTCGACGAGTTTCCCTTTACCTCCGGATTTTGCGTAAGCATCGATAATGTTGCCAAGAGAAACCGATTTCGAACCGTATTCGGCGCGAATCCAATCAGCGTTCGGTAGATTTACTCCGATGGGCGTACTTGGTGAAGAATCGCCTGATTCTCCAGCTACAACAACGGTTTTATACGAAACACCTACGACACTTTTCTTTTTGTGCTCAGGTTGCAAGGGTGAGTTGTCTTCAAACCATTGGGCATTTTTTGAAACGACTTCCATTTTCGCCGACATATCGAAATCTTTGATTTGCACAACACCTTCGTACGAACCTCGGTATCCGAGCGGATCGTTATACACTTCAACGAAACCATTGATGTAATCGATATTGCCATCGGTCGCTTGGAGCCATGCGATGTTGTAATCATCCCACGTTTTAAGGCTTCCCGTTTTGTAATAATCAATTAAAAGTGCTAGGGCATCGGCTTGCTTTTTATTCTCGGCAACACCTTTCGCTTTATCTAACCAAAAGATAATTTTATCGATTGCGGCACCGTACATCCCACCGCTTTTCCATACTTTTTCTTCGAGCTGCCCTTTTGCATTTTTGATTAGTTTGGAGTTTAAGCCGAATGAATATGGCTTTGCTGCATCAGGGCTTTTCATTTTCGCGTAGAAATCTTCGACTTCTTTTACCTCGATTCCTTTATCATAAAAGTTGATTGCAGAACCTGCGAGCAAACCTTTCGACTCATCAAGATTGACTTTCTTGGCATCGGTATCATTGAAGAGAATCTCAACAATTTTAGAATCGAGTGTTGTCTTGGTGGCTTTCAACAAACCATTCAAATAAGCTTTTGAAAATGCCGGTTTGATTTTATCGCTTGCGTAATGATGGTGAATTCCATTCGAGAACCACACGCGCTTCAGGTAGATTTCGAAGTTCTTCCAGTCCGTTTTTGTTTTATCGCCTTTGTAAGACGTGTAGACTTTCTCGAGCGCTTTTCGGATTTTGAGGTTGTGTTTGTAATGCTGATCCCACATGATATCGCGGCCGCAATTTCCGGCTTCGGTAAGATAATACACGAGTTCTTTTTCCTTCAGCGTCAGATTTTCCCATCCTGTGATTTGGTAGCGCAACACGCGAATGTCAGCGAATTGTTCAACTACATAATCAAATGCCGGTTCTTTTTTCGTGGTTGAAGCTGTTTTTTTAGATTGGGCATTTCCGATGAATGAAAAGCCCATCAATATGAAAACACAAGTAATTTTTAGTAATTTCATTATTGGTGTATTTAAGTATTGGTTTAAAAAATTTCAAACAAATATAACCAATAGTTTATCTAAAATAATAATTCATCAAAAGCTGGTCAGAATGCTACGATTTTATGGATTTCGCCGCAGCGTTTGAATAAAATTTCTAACTTTACAAGGTTACCAACCTATAAACTATGAGAATTCTAAAATATCTTTTCCTGCTTTTGTTATTGGCCCTTTTTGCATCGACGGTCTATGTTGCGACACTTAATGGCGATTTCGACATCAAAACTACCGCGATGATTAAATCCCCGAAAGCGACACTTTTTAATTACGTCAATGATTATAGGAATTGGGAAACTTTCGTTACCTGGAAAAGAGAAGATGCTTCTGCGCGATTTTATTATCCGAAAAATACGGTTGGAAATGGCGGCTCATGCTCGTGGAAGAGTGCTGAAGGGGATGGCGATATTCGCACCACAGCATTGAAAGACGCAGAATGGATACAGCAAAAAATAAATTTGAATGGTTCCGAATCAACATCCACATGGACCTTTAAAGACACGGTTGGCGGTACCAAAATAACGTGGCGCACTAAAGGATCGATGAGTTTCAAATATAAGATGTATTCTGTTCTGCAAGGCGGCGCAGCGCAGACCTTCGGCAGCATGCAGGAGCAAACCTTAGCGAATCTTGACAAGACTTTGGATTATGAAATCAACACATACAAAATAAAAGTCGACGGACTCGTCAAAAAACCTGGCACCTTTTATTTAAAACAAACGATTACGAGTAAAATCAGCAAAATCCCACACAACCTTCGCATCATGATTCCGCAGATGATCCGTTTTTTCGCCAAGAACAACATGACAATGTATGGCAAACCGTTTGTGATTTATCACACTTATGATACGGCACATGGCATCAGCAAGCTTTCTGTTTGTATTCCTATCAAAGAAGAAGTGCATACGAGTGAAGGCAGCGATATTACATCGGGATTGCTTTATCCTTTTCAAGCTGTTAAAACCACATTGACGGGCGATTATTCGCATACGCGTGAAGCATGGACTAAAACGGTGGACTATCTTAAGACGAATCATCTGACTGAGAATACGGAAGGCACCCATATTGAAATTTACACTAAAAATATGGTACAGATTGCAAATCCATCGCAATGGGTTACGGAAATATATGTTCCGATAAAATCGCAAGCTATAGTTGCTCCGAAAGCGAAAACGATCAGTCAAGTGACTACAAGCGAACCAACCGCTCCCAAACCCGTGCTGCCAACTGACACGCAAACTCCTTAATTTTCGCGCAGTTTTAAACCATTGCGGCAAAATCAATTCCAATAAAAAAATTTGGCTTGGAAGAACAAGAATTCATAGCAAGTTTATTGGATCCAAAAACGCAGAATGTCGCGTTTCAAAAACTCTTGTCCGATTACAAAAGGCCATTATACAGCCACATCCGTAACATCGTATTGAATCATGACGATGCCGATGACGTATTGCAGAATACGTTTGTGAAAGTATTTCAGCACCTGAAGAACTTTAAAGGCGAAAGCAAATTGTTCTCATGGATGTACCGCATCGCCACGAACGAAGCCATTACATTCATCAATAAAAAAGCCAAAAGAAATGGGCTTACAAGTGAAGCGTTGCAAACCCGAATTGTAGAGAATTTGAAAGCGGATGACTATTTTGACGGCAACGAAATTCAAATAAAATTACAGAAAGCCATTGCCCTTTTACCGCAAAAACAGCAACTGGTTTTCAAGATGCGGTACTATGAAGAAATCAAATATGAAGATATGTCGGAAGTTCTCGGAACCTCAGTTGGTGCTCTCAAAGCATCGTACCATCATGCAGTGAAGAAGATTGAAAATTATATGACTTCCAATTAAACCTAATTCCATTAAACTCGTCCAACGACCATGAAAGCATTTAAACTTGATAATGAAACCAAAATAAGCAGCGGATTTAAAGCTCCGGATCACTATTTTGATGACTTTCAGCATAAAGTAAACCAGCGGTTGAGCGCTAATGAACCACCGGTAATTTCATTATTCGCACGAAGAAAAACCTTGATCCTGGCAGTGGCTGCAGTTTTCATAATCGCTTTAAGTATACCATTGATTAATTACATCAATACGGATGCCATTGAAATTGACAAAGGCACTTTAGAGAATTATCTGGCAAACAACACTGAAATTTCCGATGATGAAATTGTTGAATTGCTCAACGAAGAGGACATTCAAAAAATTAAAATCGATCTTAAAATTGAAGATCAAGAACTTGAAGATATTTTAACTGCTGATCGCAATATGGAAGCGTATATTGTTGACTAAATTTAAAAAAAGAACATTATGAAAACCAATAAATCTATCTTTTTTCTACTGCTATTCGTTAGTTCTGTTTCATTTGGGCAGGCGATGATGAAACACAAGAAAGAACAAATAAAAGCACTTAAAGTAGCTTATATAACGGATGAATTACAACTTACATCTGAAGAAGCTTCAAAATTTTGGCCCATCTATAATGCGTTTGATGACAAACAAAAAGAACTGCGACAAGAGAAACTGCGGGGCTATTTGGAACGATTGGACAACGGTGAAATCGATAAAATGAACGACAAACAAGCTGCTACATTTCTAAATCAAATGGAAAGTACAGAAGATGAGATTTATCAGTTGCGAAAGAAGTTCATTGCCAATTTAAAAGGTGTGCTTTCGCCAATAAAGATCATTAAACTCAAAAAAACTGAAGAAGGTTTTAACAGAAAATTACTTAAACAATACCGCGATAAGATTAGAAATTAATTCGAATTCTATTTAAAATTTATTTTAAAAACACCGCTTCTGCCTGGTGCAATTGCGGTGTTTTTATTTATAAATCGCAACGTATACAGTTCTTTCGTTTTAATTAATAACTTCCATTTTGAACCGTAATCCTGCGAATAATACAATCCGTCACCTGCTACGCAAACCACTGCCGAACCTTGGCTTTCCGGCACAAATTGTATACACGAAGCATAACCAAAACCTTGGTTTTCACCGATAAGTTTCCATGTTTTTCCGCCGTCGAAAGTTATGGCTTTGTTCGTGAAATTTTCATTTTGCCTTTCATAATTCCCTCCGGCGATGATCCCTATTTGGTTGTTGTAGAAATCCGCAGTGTAAATTCCAGTCATTGCTAAACCTTGCACAATCGGTGTTTCAAAAACCTGCCACTGATTTCCTTTGTCTGGTGAATAAAAAACGCGTGCTTTCTTTCCGCCTGTAACGATCCAAGTATGACTTCCTTTGATGATGATATTGGTGTTGCTTGCAGCGAAAGCCGCTTCCCCATCAAAAACTTTAGGCAGGTTTTCGCACGGAATTTTGCGCCATGAATTGCCGCCATCAGTCGAACGGATTATCGAAAGACAATCTGCAATGGGATCGCCAATCGCAATGCCTTCGGTATCATTATAGAATTGCATGCTGTCGTAGAAAACCTTTTCATTGGTTTCTTCATAGACCGATTCTCTTTGACTTAAATCCAGTGAAAATTTATAGAGCCGCGCCGGATTTCCGATACTCAAAACAAAGAGCGCTTTTGCAGTTTTGGCAATGCTTCTGAACTCGATTGGATTTTTAGCACCATCAATCTGATATTGGATGCTTTTCCTATCGGCATAATGCAACGAACCAACTTTCCCATTACTACCGGCATAATAAACTTGAGATGCATCTGAAATGATCGCACGCGAATTAATTTTTTCATTTAAAAGGGTATCGACCGTGACCGACTCAAAAAAATCCGTTGCATAATGCTTATTTTTTCCGGCACATGCAGCTAATAAACATAGCAATGCGATTTGTAGAATTCTCATGGATGGGATTTTGGCTAATTTACAAAGATTACCTACAAATAGATCTGATGAAATTTAGTGGCATAGTAATTGGAAATCTAGCATCAAGCAATCTAGCATTCTTCTGGATTGTGGATTATTTATTATTAACCAAATACCACCGTCATGAAAACCAAAATTATTCTTTCCGCATGCATGGCTTTTCTTTCTGTCTCACCACTATTTGCTCAAGACCGTACTACAGTTAATGCCATGAGTTCAGAAATCAGCGACAATTTAGACCTTAGAGCCATTGCTTCTATTTTTGGAAGCGCCACAAATTTGGAAGATTTCGAACGACAACTAAATGATTCAAAAATCCAAATTTCGAATTTAGATTTAAACGAAGATAATCAAGTTGATTATTTGAGAGTCATTGAATCCGTAGAACAAAATACCCATTTAATTATCGTTCAGGCAGTTTTAGGAAGAGATACCTTTCAAGATGTTGCCACGATTGAGGTAGAAAAGGATGCCAACAATCAAGTGCAGGTGCAAGTCGTTGGTGACGTTTATATGTATGGGCATAATTACATTTACGAACCTGTTTATGTAAACGCTCCAGTGATCTACACTACTTTTTGGGCGCCGCGCTACAGACCTTACTGCTCGGGTTGGTATTGGAATTATTATCCAACTTACTATTATGCATGGAATCCATTTCCGGTTTTCAGATATCGACATCACATAGGCATTCACATTAATTTCAATAACCATTACAATTATGTGAACACGCGCAGATGTGCAAGAGCGGTTGTAATGCATCAGCCGATCCGGGCTAACTATTGTGAACGAACTTATCCGACGCGTGCCTTTACCTACAGAAATAATAGTTATGCAAACCGATACGAATTAGATCGCACCAGAACCATAAAAAACGTCAGTAGCCGAAATGATCTGGCGTTCAACACTACAAGGTTCAATGGTAGCGCCAATGATCCAATTAGACAAAGTACCAAAACTGGTGCACCGTACAGCAATACCAGAAACAACGCCACCAGCTATGAACCAATTAGACAAAGTACAAGAACCGATGCACCTTATAATAACACCAAAAGTACGACCCGCGTAAACGAGCCCATCAAACAAAGTATAAGAACTGATGTACCCTATCAGAATACTAAAGCCACGACTACTGTCACTGCGCCAATCCGACAAAATACAAAAATGGATACACCTTACAACAATATCAGGAGTACCAGCGTTGAACCCATTAAACAAAGTACAATAGAAGGTGCACCATACAACAATACGAGAAGCGCCAGCATCAACGAGCCAATCCGGCAAAGCACGAAAACAGATGCACCATATAAGAATATCAGAAGTAACAGTAGGGTCAATGATCCGATCAGACAAACTACAACCACAAAGAACACTTCTCGATATGACCGTTCTGATTCTAATGTAAAACCTTCACACAATTACGACGGTAGCAACACTCGCGAAAGTGTTGCCGCTTCCAGAAGTGAGAGCAGAAACAATACCAGAGTAAACACTTCGGCACGCGTTGAAAAATCTTCGAACGAGAGAACTGGCCGAAAATAAGCGATCATGATATCCTAAATAAAACACTGCTTTTGCGGTGTTTTTTTATTTATGCCACGCATAACAAATTGTTTTGCTAAAATTAAATACAGAATTGTAAGTAATATGTATTTATAATAGTAAATTTGTCCTCTTTTTTTAATAGTTTCTTATGAGCTCTCAACATCAAAGCCTACACAGTAAACTCACTTTCGGTGGATTACTAATTTCTCTAGGAATCATTTACGGCGATATTGGAACTTCTCCTTTATATGTAATGAAAGCCATATTGGGTCTCGATTTCGCAATCAACAAAGACCTGGTCCTAGGAGGCATCTCATTAGTATTTTGGACCCTGACATTGCAAACTACGATCAAGTATGTCATGATTACTTTAAGCGCCGACAATCACGGTGAGGGCGGGATATTTGCCTTATATGCATTAGTCAAAAGAACCAAAATTAAATGGCTAATCATTCCTGCCATTATTGGTGGAAGTGCTTTGCTGGCCGACGGAATTATCACGCCTCCTATTTCGGTTTCCTCTGCTGTTGAAGGTATCCGAACTTTTTACCCTCAAATCAATACGATCCCGATTGTCATTGGAATCTTAGTAGCTTTATTTACGATCCAACAATTTGGAACAAAACTCGTTGGGAAATTCTTTGCCCCCATTATGTTTGTTTGGTTTCTGATGCTTGGCGCTATTGGCTTATTTCAAATTGTTGGAAACTACGAAGTCTTAAATGCAATCAATCCCTATTACGCCTACAAAATATTAATTGCCGATGATGGCGTTAATCCAGAAGGTTTTTTCATTCTCGGATTTGTATTTCTTTGTACAACGGGAGCTGAAGCTTTGTATTCCGACATGGGACATTGCGGTAGAAAAAATATCCGGATCAGTTGGATCTTTGTGAAAATTACCTTGATTCTTAATTACTTTGGGCAAGCTGCATTTCTAATTCAACATGAAGGCGAGACACTTAGAAGCATCGGTGGTTCCAACGCAAATCCTTTCTATTTATCCATGCCAGGTTGGTTTCAACCTATAGGAATTGTGATCGCTACTATGGCTGCAGTGATCGCTTCACAAGCTTTAATTAGCGGTTCATTTACTTTGATTAATGAAGCCATGCGTTTGAACTTTTGGCCAAAAGTGAAGATAAAATATCCGACAGAATTAAAAGGACAACTCTACATTCCATCAATCAATTGGCTATTGTTATTAGGTTGCATCGGCATCGTTATCCATTTCGAAGAGTCTAGCAATATGGAACACGCTTACGGATTAGCGATTATTTTATGCATGATCATGACCACGATTTTACTCAATTTTTATTTGATCATGAAACGTGTAAAATGGTATTTTCTGGTACCGTTAATTGGCATTTACATCCTGATCGAATTGTGCTTCTTTGTGGCCAACATTACCAAATTTGCGGATGGCGGTTACGTCACCTTAATCATTGCTATCGCCTTGATTTCGATTATGACCACTTGGTATATGGCAAAACAAATCAGCAAGAGCTACACTAAAATTGTTAAAATTGGCGACTATAAAAAAGTACTTGCCGAACTCAGCGTCGATTTATCGATTCCAAAATACGCGACGCATCTCGTTTACATGACCAATGCCGGTCGTATCGACGAAATTGAAGAAAAAGTAATGTATTCCATTTTACAGAAAAGACCGAAGCGCGCCGATATTTATTGGTTCGTTCACGTTAATATCCTTAGCGAACCATACAAAACAGAATACAAAGTAACCGAAATAGTAAAAGATGACGTATTCCGGATCGATTTCAATTTAGGTTTCCGTGAACCCACCAAAATCAATCTCATGTTCAAAGAAGTGCTGCGCGACATGGTAAAAAAAGGGGAAGTAGATGTTACGAGTCGATATGAATCTTTAAGCAAGAATAACATTATCGGCGACTTCAAATTTGTACTTTCCGAAAAATTCCTTTCCAATGACAGTGATATGCGATGGGATGAAAAGGTTGTGATGAACACTTATTTCTTGATCAAAAAGTTGAGTTTATCTGAGGAAAAAGCATTTGGTCTCGACAGCAGCTCCGTGAAAATAGAAAAATTCCCGATGGTATTGCATCCGCCAGAAAAAATTACGTTGACCAGAATAAGCTAAATCAACAAGAATTTAAATTCTATTCTTTTATAATTTTAGCAGTTTTTACAACTTGATTTGCTTGAACAAGTTGATACAAATAAACACCGGATTCTAAATTGGATGTCTTGATTGTGGCTTTTCCTATAAAAACCTCACTAAGGATCATTCTTCCAGATAAATCATAAAGTAAAAATTCAAAAACCCGATCATCATGACCTTCCAAAAAAAGAACATCTTGAAAAGGAATTGGAAATAAGGACAATTCGGAAACAGCATTCGATGCTGTAGATAAGTTTAAACATTGCAGACAAGTCTTTTGAAAAGTAATTCGGGAATCATTTTCAATTAGAATGTCCATCGCTTCGCCCATAACACAATCCGAGTTTAATTGTGCACGGAGCCACTTCACCGCATAATCATAGATGACCGTATGTTGAAGCGTACGATTAATAGTGGGCTGAGGCGTACAAGTACTTTCGCCAAAATTGCAAAAAAAGTTACTATTAGCCATTTGACAATGACTTCCACCAAGAATACTAACATACGTTTTGCAAGCACTAGTCAATGCATCATACATTAATACTTGATTGGTATTCGGTGGCGTCACACAGTCGTTTGCACCTGCAACTACTAAAGCAGGAATGCTTAAATTAGCCGCAGCAGTAATGGCGGATGGATTCGTTTCTGCAGCCGATAAAGTGACAATACTTTTAATGTTTGGATTGACTTGAGCCGCTAAAAAAGCCGCGCCACCGCCCATACTATGCCCCATCACAGCGTTCATAAGACTAACTCTGTCTGAAAAAATTGTATTGGTAAGCATACTAAGGTTATAAATCTGATCCGAAACATGAGCCAAATCTTTCCCATACTCAAGATGCGAAGGAGAGAAACCGCCTTCTGTTTTTGGAAAAGCCATTATAAAACCTTCGGGTACTAAAGTCTCCCAAATATTTTGATATGTATCCCAAGTCATCAAAAAACCATGACCGAAAGTCAAAACTGGAAATTTTTCATTTGTAAGTACACTCATAGGAACATTATCTCCATTGACATCAGAAGGATAATAAATTTCTGTCGGAATGCTTCGGTTCCCGCGCGAAGAATCTATAAAATTGATGGTGGTATGCCCTACCGAATAAGATTGCGCGTAAATAGCAGCAGTACTAAATAATCCAATAATACATTGAAATAGTAAAGATAATCCACGGTGTATTTTTAGTTGGTTTTTCATAAAATTATGCTGGTTACAGTACTGTGTACTCTTAATAAGTAAAGTAAAAGTATCACAAAGGAATCATAAATCCAATAACCTTTTACAAACGAATCGCCCTATCATTCACCTTTTAATAGTACATTTGCCCCTCAATTACAAAAAATGAGATTACACAGAAATTTAGTATACACCACAATCGACTCCCTGAATGCGATATTTAATGAAGGGGAATATGCCGACAAGGTGGTCGCACGTGCATTAAAAAAAGACAAACGCTGGGGAAGTTCCGATCGGAAATTCGTCGCGGAAACCATCTATGAAATTGTGCGATGGAAACGTTTATACGCCGAGATAGCCGAAGTAAAAGAACCTTATGACCGTGATAATTTATGGAGAATGTTCGCCGTTTGGGCAGTACTGCGCGGTTATCCGATCCCCGATTGGAGACAGCTCGAAGGTACACCCGAACGTAAAATCAAAGGCAGATTCGATGAGTTATCCAAAATCAGAACGTTCCGCGAATCGATTCCCGATTGGATGGATGCTTTAGGGGTTCAAGAACTCGGTGAAAAAGTCTGGACAAAAGAAATCGCAGCGCAAAACCAACCTGCAAAAGTGATTCTGAGAGTCAATACGCTGAAGACGACGAAAGAAAAATTAAGAGCCATTCTCATGGACTTAAACATAGAAACCGAATTTTTGAAAGAGCAGCCCGATGCTTTGGTTTTGAAAGAAAGAGCGAACGTATTTTTAACCGATGCTTTTAAAGAAGGTTTTTTTGAAGTGCAAGATGCGAATTCGCAATTGGTGGCTGCCTTTCTCGATGTTAAGCCAGGGATGCGTGTCGTTGATACTTGTGCCGGTGCCGGAGGAAAAACCCTTCACATTGCTTCGTTGATGGAAAACAAAGGGCAATTAATCGCGATGGATTTATACGAAAGCAAACTCAAACAATTGAAATTACGTGCCAAAAGAAACGGTGCCTTCAATATTGAATACCGCATCATCGATTCGACAAAAATCATTAAAAAGCTTCACGAAAAAGCAGATCGGGTATTGATTGACGCACCATGCAGTGGACTCGGAGTGCTCAAAAGAAATCCCGATGCCAAATGGAAATTACAACCCGAATTCATTGATAACATAAGAAAAGTACAATCGGAAGTTTTAGAAAGTTACGCCAAAATCGTAAAGCCCGGCGGCAAATTGGTGTACGCGACGTGCTCAATTTTACCCTCTGAAAACCAAGAACAAATTATGCATTTCTTAACGACCGAAACTGGTAAAAGTTTTACCTTTGTTAAGGATTCAAAAATTCTCGCAGCCGAATCTGGTTTTGACGGATTTTACATGGCGCTACTTGAGAGAAAAACTAATTAATACACAATCCCCAATCCTACTATGAAAAACTTTTATTTATCATGCTGTTTTCTAATCGCTGTTGTGGCTTTTTCACAACCGCCGGCTGGTTATTATAACACGGCGACCGGAACTGGTTATGCATTGAAAACGCAATTATTCAACATCATCAAAGTAAGTACAGATCGCGGCTATTCTGGCTTATACACTACGTACTTAACCTCAGACAAAGATTTTTATTATGAAAATAATGGAACCATGCTCGATGTATATTCCGAAAATCCTTCAGGTTCTGAATGTGAATTTACTTACGGTGTCAACCAAGACGATGGAACGCTAGGTAATAATGAATGTGAACGTTACAATAGAGAACACTTAATCCCACAATCTGTATTTTCTGCGGCAACACCAATGTATTCAGATGCTCATTTCGTATTGCCTTCTGATAAACATGTCAATGGGCAAAGAGGTGATCTGCCGTTCGGTGTGGTGAATGTTGCTAATTGGACATCTACCAATGGTAGTAAACGTGGTTCCAACCTAAATTTAGGATACTCTGCGGGCTATTCGGCTACTGTTTTCGAACCTATAGACGAATTTAAAGGTGACATCGCACGTTGTTTATTGTATTTTGCAACACGATACGAAAACCTCGTAGCGGGTTACTCTTATGTGATGTTCGACGGAACGAGCACACAAGTATATGCACAACCTTTCTTAAACATTCTACTGACGTGGAATGCAATCGATCCTGTAAGCCCAAGAGAGATTGCCAGAAACAATGCAATAGGCACAAATGCCCGTCAAAGAAACAGAAACCCCTTTATCGATGACAATACCTATGTGACCCGAATTTGGGGCGCACCGCTGGCGAACGAAACTTTTGATGCTGTAACAACCATTACTGTGTTCCCAAATCCCACAAACAATCATCAAATTAACATCACTGGTACGGCTGGCGTAACAGCGATTCAACTCATCTCAATCAACGGTCAATTGGTACAAGATATCAAAAAACAAAACTTTGAAAATAATACGTATACCATAGAAAATCTCCCTTCCGGTTTTTATTTCATGAGAATAACATCAGAAGGAAAATCGATAACTAAAAAAGTGATTGTCAACTAAAAATAATCCGTTACATTTTCAAAGCCTTCCATTGTGAAGGCTTTTTTTATACCGTTAATTTTTATCGTTATTCAAACAAACTGACTACATTTACTGTCGCAAAAAAATAACCATGAAAAAACTAGCTATTGCTGTACTGCTATTAAAATTAACGTTAGGATTTTCTCAAGACGGAAATCCTGCAATCTATTACAATGGATTTGATTTTAACCTGTCGGGTTTGGCTTTGAAGAATGCTTTGGCGGTCAAAGTTACAGAAACGCACACCAATTTTTTAACGTATCAACAGGCAGAAAATGCCATCAAAATTGTTGATGTAGATCCTGATGATTCTCAAAATGTATTTCTAATCTACGGTTTCAGCAGTACGATATGCCCGACCGACATAACCGATCACATTGACCACCGAAAACGCAGTAAATTTGACGACGGAACCGGCGCCTGCCAATGGAACCGCGAGCATACGTTCGCAAAGTCACTGGGAAATCCCGATTTGGGAACAGATGGTCCTGGTTCGGATGTGCACCATCTTCGAGCTTCGGATGTTGACCGCAATTCCGATCGTGGAAGTAGAAAATTTGCGTCTGGTTCTGGAAATTCAGGTTTTGTAGATTCTTATTGGTATCCAGGTGACGAGTGGAAAGGCGATATCGCCAGGATGATGATGTATATGTATCTGCGCTATGGCGAGCAATGCCTTCCAACGAATGTT
>JANPJB010000077.1:0-8226 GCA_031425295.1 Flavobacterium sp.
ATTCGATTTTGTCTTTTGAAACATTGGTAAATGGGAAAGGCGATTTGTCGTCGACACGCGTAGCTTTCAACAAAACTTCATCGAGCGCAATGGTCGTTGTCGAATCTTTTTGTACTTCTTGTGAGAATGCGGCTGAAGAAGCGACAGCCAAGAGGAAAGAAAAAACAAACTGTTTCATTCCCGTTTTTTTGCCTTTGCGGCAATTCAATAGTGTTTTCATTCGTAAAAGTTTACGAATAAAAGGGGCAATTACTCTTGGTTAAAAATAAATTGATTGTTCCTTTGACAAGCACAGTGATGCGCTATTTTGTCAATTTTTCCCTTAACAGCATTACCTGTTCAGGTTCGTTGGGTATAATCTCAGCTCGTTATTTAGAGCACCCCTTTGAGACAGAGCAAAAGTATAAAAAAATAATGGTTATGAGAGTTTTTAAAAAAAATTGTTATTGCTCTTTAAAAATAAAAACTGATAAATAAAAAAACAACCACTGTAAATTTATTTTTACAATGGTTGCCTTTTTATTTTTCCTATCTAAATCGTAAGTTTTCTATTGTTATGGTTATTTCACCTGTATTTCTTAATGCTCCTTCGTTTTGTTGTCTCCATGTTACTACCACTAATGGTTGGACTTTTTTATTGGCGTTTTTAGATTCAGAAAAATCTGAGTTACCATATTTTAAAATACTGTTATAACCTTGATCAATGTTTCCTAAATTAGCAAGAGATCTGCCAGGATTATTTCCCCAAAGTACTGAAAGAGTTTGTCCAAATTTATCAAGAACTCTTCCTTGTATTAGTTTCCAAACAGGATATTTTTTTGATCCAGGATCGTTCGGTATCGTTGGCATTCCGTATAATTTAGTCATTTCATCACTTGTAAAATAACCTAAATCTCCATTATGTAGATTTGTATTCACTACGTGCCAAGAGTTTATCGCAAATGCATCATCTGTAACATTTTTATAATCAAAGAAAGTTACTTTTTGATTTGATTTTAAAATAAAAGGCACTTCGTTTTTGTGCGCGATACTCATAGGATCAAGCAATAAATAATTGGTTTGTGCACCAACTGTACAAATCGCATAATCATAACTACTGTTATTCACAAAATTCAATTTATGAGACAAAGCTCTTGTTTTGTTGGCTGAAACAATATTTTCAGGAACATTATTTTGCGGTTCATCATTAGTACATGAAAAAGTAAAAATTAATGAAAATAACATTGCTAAAAATGTCAATCTTCTTTTTGAAATATTTTTCATCATTTCTGGTTTTTTAAATTAATAAAAAAAAATTATGACAATTTCCATAGTAACTAAAATGTGTAGTAGGTTGTTTAGACGTTAATAAAATTGGGCATATAATTACATCCTTTTTGAAGTTTTTATGGATGTAAATAAATTTAATAAGTTTACCCCAATCAATTTTTTTTACCATTTGATAATTTATAAAAAATTTAGATTCTATTTTTTAATTTATTATCAATAAAAATACATAACAACTTCATTATCAGTTGCTTAATTCCACGTTAAAGTTACCAAAAAAAAATCTATGAAAGTACTATTTTTGAATATTATGAAAAATTTAGTATAAAATTAATGAGATTTTATATGCAAAAATTACCTTTGGCGAGCAACTCATTGTAAACTATTGTCGTTAGGGGAAATCTTCCGTAAAAAAATTAATTTATATTAGCAAGAAAGATAGTATTAAATAAATTTATTAAGTAAAATTACTAACCTAAATCTGGTTTTCTTCTAGATTCTTTTATATTTGAAAGTGTCTTTTTATCCTTTAATCTTTTCTTAATAACAGATTTTGGGATCTTTGTTGCTTTCCGAAGTTTTGGTACAATCAAACCTGCTTTTAGAATTTTTATCAATCTTTTAGTAACGATTTCTTTATTTTTGAGTTGACTTCGATTTTCATCGCAATTCAGAATTAAAATATTATCTGAAGTTAATCTTGAAGCTATTTTTGTTTGTAAAACAGCCTTTTCTTCATCTGACAAGGCTTGAGAATTTTTTAGGTCAAATGACAAAACAACTTTCGATGAAACTTTGTTTACATTTTGACCACCAGCACCAGAACTTCTTACTGCTTTATATTTTAGCTCTGATATGATTTTATCCTTGTCCATTATTGCGGTTGGTGTGCAGATTTGAGTAAATCGTTGACCGTTTTGACAGGATTGAAAGTAATGAGTGGCACTTCAACGAAAACGGTGATCCACTTCGACATCGCGCCGTTCCACAAACCAGGCAACTCGTATGCTTTGATGTCTTTTCCGTTTTTATTTTTATCGACAATAAAACCACTATGATAATCTACGAAATCGTTCAAATCGAAACGATTGCCTTTAAAATCTTTGATGCCGCACACTAGATCTACCGGATTGAAATGCGTTGCATCCATTAAAATTTGTGTCTGATACGGATTGTTCATGTCGACTTGTGAAGTTTCAATAATCTGCAAGGATTCATGCCCTTTGATATCCCGCACCCAAAACGGACCGCCGCCGGGTTCGCCTTCATTCTTGACCATGCCGCAGACGCGAATCGGGCGGTTGAGAATGTCTTTGAGATACATTATTTTATTCTCTACAGTATACTTCGAAAAATCTTCGATAATGATGATATTCAAATCCTTGTGCACAAAATCGATGATCGCACCAATATCGTTCTCATGCAGCATTTGCTTTTCAATTTGATGCAAAATCTTAAAAACGCGCTCCTGCAATTTCAACAGAATTCCGGCTAGTGCTTTTTTGTATAAAGTGATGAGTTCAATATGATTTTGGATCACGTTATCGATATTTTTAATGAAAATAATATCGGCATCCATTTGATTTAAATTGTCGATCAATGCGCCATGACCTGCGGGACGGAAAACCAATTTTCCCATCTCATTCCTAAAAGGAACATTGTCTAAACCTACCGCGATCGTATCGGTTGACGGATTTTGAAAAGAAAAAGTAATATTGATTTTCGTTTGGGTTCTGTCTTCGACTTTTTTGATTTCGCTGTCGATAATTTTTTCAAACTGCGACTGATGGATATCGGAAATTGTAAAATGAAGATTTGCTACACCGTTCGAGTTCGTATATAGCGCACTTTCGTTGAGATGCTCCTCAATCGGGGTTGCCGTATGTGTCGGATATTTATGAAAAGGCAAAATCGCTTTCGGCTTATTGCTGAAATTAAAATATTCGGGACTCAAGAGCAGTTTTATAAAATGATAGTGCTTTTTATCACTTTCCCACGATTTGAAATCAGGATACAATTCCTTTAATATCGTAATGATTGTGTCATAAAACGGAAACTTGTCGATCCCGGTTAAGAACACGGTCAAATAGGACAAACTCTTTTTATTGATGTAACTGTTGATGGTTTCATTCTCAATATCAAATTCATTCAAAAATTCATTCAAAAATTTGAACATCCTGCTTGCTGCGCCGGAGGCCGGAACGAATTTGAGCAATCTCAACGCGTCCTTTTTAGAATCAAAATAGTCGGCAAAATCTTCAAATTGTGCTTCTTCTAGTTTTATAATGCCATCGTATTTGGTCGCAGGTTTGATTAGAATCACCTTTGCGATGCCGTGCCGAAAAATATCCAAATGGCTATTGATACGGTCTAACGAAATTCCTTTTTTGTATATCTGCACAAAATCATGAGAATTGAATCCCATGGTTTTTGCTTTTTCCAAATCTGCAATGACTTTGATTGCCTGAGCGACTCTTCTATCCGAGTCTCCCGATAGTGTAATGTAGGGCTTGTCGTTATCAATCAATGCTTGTCTAAAAATAGCAAAGTTTTTCTGCCGCTGATCGGGTGCATCACGCAGGTCATCCTTTTCCCACGGCATATCGATATCGGTCAGAAAAAACAAATCGTATTTATGTTTCCGCGCTGCTTTGTCTAGTGCCGGATCACAAAAATTATAGTAGATTTCGGAGAACACTTTGGTGACCAACAAACAGGTGTCGCAAAACAAAAATTGATTTGCGGTGAGTAGCGCTTCGTTTTCCAGTTTTGTTTGTCCAACTGCAATCGGCAATAAATCTTCCGGCTCGCATACTTGCTGCTTGTCATCCCATTTTTGCTGCAGATATTCTCTTGCAAATTCAGGCGCCCAAACCGTTTGAAAATGCGCTGCCAATTGTTTTGCCAATGTGGTTTTCCCTGTAGATTCGGGGCCAAACAACGCTATTTTCGATATGATTGAATGTTGTTGTTTAAGATTCTCTTCCATTCTAAATAAGCCAATATGGCTAAAATTGTAAAAATTAAATACTGCAACGCCAGCATGCCCCATCCTCGGTAGGCATAGAGCGGCGTTACAATGATGTCGCCTATAATCCAGAGTGTCCAATTCTCAATTTTCTTGAGTGCCATATACCACATCGCTGTGAAAAATAAACCGGATGCAAAAATATCAATATAATTGTCTTCTTTTATTGCGTAATCGAAGAATTTATAGATGCCGAAAACTACGAAAATCGTAATAAAAAACAACAGTATGCCTGTTAATTTTTCTTTCCGCGTTGTTCGGGTAATTGGCAGATGCCGATCACCACTTCCGTTTTTCGCCCAATGACACCAGCCATAAATACTCATAATCGAGAAATAAGCATTGATCAACATGTCGCCCAAGTATCCCGCAACCCAAAGCAGATAAGTTGTAATCACGGTTGCCACCAACCCTGTTGGGTATACCCAGATGTTTTCTTTCTTGGCAAACCACACGCTCAAAATTCCAAATACAAAAGCTACAAACTCCAACACAATTTGAAAGGTCGAAGCAGTTTTATAAGCATTTAGGAAAAATTCGAGCATGATTACACGTTAAAAAAATTGTTGTCTTTTTCGAAAGCAGTTCCAATGACCACCATGTCCGCACCGGCTTCATAGGCTGCATTGATTTCTTTTTGCGAACGAATGCCGCCTCCAACGATCAATGGGATGGTTATGGATTTTGATACTTTGGAAATCATCTCCAAGGGAACGGAAAAATGCGCCCCGCTTCCAGCTTCGAGATACATCAGCTTATTGCCAATGAATGCACCAGCTTTCGCGGTTTGGGCGGCGTAATCAGCATTATTTCTTGATAATGGTTTGGTTTGGCTCACTCTTTCTACGGCGGTTTCGCTGCCGCTTTCGATGAGGATATAGCCTGTGGAAATAATTTCGAGATTTGTGTTTTCCAATATGGGCACCGCTTTAATCTGATGCTCAATTAAATAATCTGAATTTCTTCCTGACAACAGCATCAGAAACAAAATGCCATCAGCTTCGGCGGAAATCTGCGACGGATGTCCCGGGAAAAGCAGGATTGGAATACTGATTTGTTTTTTTAATTCGAGTATTACTGCGCAAGTAACCTTTTCATCCACGGTGCTGCCACCAACGAATACATGGGTTGCAGGTGAACCATTGATTTTTTGAGAAATCACACTGACATTTTCAAGCGCGGTTTTATCAGGATCGATGAGTATCGCCAGCAATTTTTGGTGCTTCGCTTTGGCTTGCAGTATGTCTTGGTAAATGTTTTTCATTGGCTCGCAAGGCGCTAAGATGAAAGTGCTTTATAACTGTTTTTCAAAAGCGTAAACTAACGTAAAATTTTCGACTTCTTCGAAAAAGATATCGTATTCGGTTTTTTTGTTTTCAAAGTTTAGGATTGCGGTGGTTTCTCTTGCATCGACTTCAAAAGGGTAAACTTCGATATGGTCTTTGAAACTGATGCCCACTTCATTTCGGATTTTGAATATCGCTTCTTTGGCACCCCAAATAACGGTCAGTTTTTGGATGTAATCTTGTGTATTTAAATTTAAAAAAACGGCTTCGATGGCAGCAAATTTATGTGCGATAACGGTGATTTTTTCGCGCTGCATTTCTAAGTCGATTCCGACATTACGGTTCGTGATCACGATACTCGAAAACGCGTGTGAATGTGAAATTGAAATGTGTTTCCCATCATCCAAATGCGGTTTCCCAAATGCGTCGTAATGCAAATTGAAATCGGAATAGCCTGATTCTTGCAGTAATTTTCGCACGCTTAGAAAAGCCCGTTGGTGCAGCTCAGACTTCATCCCGTCGAGCCGGATGGTGCTCTTTTCTTTAAGCTCTAAACCGCTTGACAATTCTAGGAAAGATTCGGTGATCTTCCAAATGAGGATTTGTGTGCTCGGATCGTGCTGTATGATTTTGTGCAGTGGCATTCTTGGTTTAAGTTGTAAGTTAAAGGTGGCGAATTCGCAAACGCAACGCCCTAGCCCCGATAGTAGCGGTTATCTTTTTGCGCCTTTGTTCGGCGCAAAAAATAGGAGCGTATAGCGGGAAACAGCTCCTGAAAAAAATTATTTTATTGATTTTTAAAACTTTACAGCTCTAAACAACTTATAATTATGAACAAATGTTTTTTAATTTCTAAGTTAATGCCTAAATTTGCGCAAAATTTTATAACAACAAATATAATATAAATGAGTACTACAACGATGCCTTTCGTGGCTTACAAAGTAAAAGACATTTCTCTTGCCGCTTGGGGAAGAAAAGAAATTGAGTTGGCGGAAGCTGAAATGCCAGGTTTAATGGCGCTCCGAAGAGAATACAATAACGAGCAGCCGTTAAAAGGTGCCCGTATTGCAGGTTGTCTTCACATGACAATTCAGACTGCGGTTTTGATTGAGACTTTGATCGCTTTGGGCGCTGAAGTGACTTGGTCTTCTTGCAATATTTTCTCTACACAAGATCAGGCTGCTGCTGCGATTGCTGCTGCTGGAATCCAGGTTTACGCTTGGAAAGGTTTGAATGAAGAAGATTTCGACTGGTGTATTGAGCAAACTTTATTCTTCGGTGAAGACAGACAACCCTTGAACATGATCTTGGATGATGGTGGTGATTTGACCAATATGGTTTTCGACCGTTACCCGGAATTGGTGGCTGGCATCAGAGGATTATCTGAAGAGACGACTACTGGTGTTCACAGACTTTACGAAAGAATGAAAAACGGAACTTTAGTGATGCCGGCAATCAACGTGAATGACTCGGTGACCAAATCGAAATTCGACAACAAATACGGTTGTAAAGAATCTGCTGTTGATGCGGTTCGTCGTGCCACTGATATCATGTTGGCTGGAAAACGTGTTGTGGTTTGTGGTTACGGTGATGTTGGTAAAGGTACTGCGGCTTCGTTTAGAGGTGCAGGTTCGATCGTTACGGTGACTGAAATCGACCCAATCTGTGCGTTGCAAGCGGCTATGGACGGTTTTGAAGTTAAAAAATTAAACACGGTTGTAGCGAATGCTGATATCATCATCACAACAACAGGAAATAAAGACATCGTTTTGGGAAGCCACTTCGAGCAAATGAAAGACAAGACTATCGTTTGTAACATTGGTCACTTCGACAATGAAATCGACATGGCATGGTTGAATCAGAACCATGGTGCTTCTAAAATCGAGATCAAACCACAGGTTGACAAATACACGATCGCAGGAAAAGATATCCTTATCTTGGCTGAAGGCCGTTTGGTGAACTTAGGTTGTGCAACAGGCCACCCAAGTTTTGTAATGAGCAACTCCTTTACAAATCAGACTTTGGCGCAGATCGAATTGTGGAAAAACAGCGCGAATTACAATAATGAAGTTTACATGCTTCCTAAACATTTAGATGAAAAAGTAGCGGCTTTACACTTAGAGAAATTGGGCGTTGAGTTGGAGACTTTAAGAGACGACCAAGCTTCTTATATTGGTGTTGCTGTTGCAGGACCGTTTAAACCGGAGTATTACAGATACTAAATGATACTGAAGATTTTAGGATCTTGAGATTATAAGAAAACCCTTGCTGCGAAGTGAGGGTTTTTTATTTATATTTACTTTCAATTATTAACTACACAACACTACTGCATTGAAAAAAACTACGCTACTCATTTTGCTGTTCATTGGATTAAATTCCTTTTCACAAATCATCAACACTGCACCGTATATCCTAACGGTGAATGAACTAAAAGCATGGACAACAACCGGTGCAACGGCATCGACCGACTTGATTGCGACAACCAATCTGGCGCCACGCTTTACGAATACCGCTACGCAATTTAATCCGGGATTATCGAATGATATGAAAATTGCTTATCTACCTGATGGCATGAACAATTTCGGGAACTACTTTGGTGAGCAGGGTCAATTTAATTTATACAATTTCACGCATTGGGCTTATATC
>JANPJB010000078.1:0-5919 GCA_031425295.1 Flavobacterium sp.
ATAAGAGAAAGTCTCACATGCCGTTGGAATCCCGTTATATTTCATAGAAACTCTCATTCTTGTAGCGCCTAATGTTGCAGTCGCAGGAATCGTAAATGATCCTGTTGCCGGTGTTGTTGTGGCGGCTGCTTTTGTCCAAACTGTTTCGCCTGCATCTGTAAATACACCGTTCTGATTGTAATCAATGAATACTGCATAACCTTCGGCAAAAGCCGTGCTTGTCCATGCTGGCGTTACTGTAATGGTGTAAGCGGTTCCTCTTGTCGCATTCGAAGAAAGTGCAGCGAAATCTTCATACCCTGCGGTTCCTGTAGTTGTGTTGCTAATCGTTCCGAAAACCACTTTTCCAATTCGTTCATCTGCAGTACTGCTTCCTAATGAAGTACAATATGAAATTGTAACAGCAGCAGTAGTAATGCTTACCGTATTGCTTGAAGGAGAACTATTTCCAGCGGCATCTTTAGCGATTACATAAAATGTATAACCAGTTGAAGCGGTTAAACCTGTAACAGCATAAGTTGTAGTAGCAACCGATGCTTTGAATACACCATTTTGATATACATCATATCCGGTTACACCAATATTATCAGTAGCACCAGACCAAGATAAATTCGTTGTGCTTGAAGTCGTTCCTGAAGCTGATAATGTTGCCGCAGTTGGAGCTGTAGTATCTATTGCTACTGCAAGTGTTGTTACATTAACCGAATTACTTGCAACGGAAACATTCCCTGCAGCGTCTTTTGATTTCACCGTGAAAACATAAGAAGTTGATGCTGTCAATCCGCTTACAGCGTAAGTTGTCGAAGCAGTTGCGCCCAACAAAACGCCATCTTTATAAACATCATATCCAGTAACAGCTACGTTGTCTGTAGCACCTGACCAAGATAAGTTTGTTGTAGTCTGAGTCGTTCCTGACGCAGCCAAAGTAGCCGCTGTTGGTGCGGTAGTATCAGTCGTTCCTGAAGTAATGGTAAAGTTGGTGTTCGATACGTCGAAGAAAATATGATTTGTTCCTTTTACCATAATTCTGTTTGTCGTTCCCGGTGTATTAGGAATCGTTACCGCCTGAGTTCCGTCATTTGGAGTAGCAGCCAATAAAGTAGACCAAGTAGTTCCGCCATTTGTAGACAATAAGATATCAACATTTGCACAGTTCACACCGTTTGCAGTAGTTCCTCCAACGACCCAAGTAACGGTTTGAGAAGTTCCACCTACATAAGAGACTGCAGTATTGGGTGCGCTTACACTAAATGGTCCTGCAGTAGCATTGACTGTAACAACCATATCGTCGCTATTGTTTGCTGGTCCTCCAGCTTTGTTGTCACGAACAGTCATTCTGAAGTTTAAAGTTCGCGCCACAGAAGGCAATGCTTCTACGGTAAGTTCAGTTCCGGCGGTTGTTGTAGCGCCAGTCAAAACGGATGACATTTTTGGGAAGTACCGCGTTGGTGAAGACGTGGGATTGTATGATCTGAAATTCACGCCACTCGTTTTAGTAGCACTCGGCGCAGTAGCATTACTTTGAGAATCCATTTGTTCCCAGGCATAAGTTAGTGCATCACCATTGGCATCAGTAGCAGTACCGGTCAACATGAAAGGCGTGCTTTTAGGAACGGTATAATCCAATCCTGCGCTGGCAGTTGGAATTGCGTTTCCTGTAGCAGTGTTCACAGAACATGTTTTTGCTTTGATATTATTGGTAACCTGCTGAATGCTTACCGCGTGAAAATACGGATCGGAATGTGGTTGCACATCAAGCGATGTAATCCCCGCATAACCCATAATGGTTGAGCCGCTTCCTGGTTCCATTTGAACACCGGTACCTTCGTTGCTCTGTGTAAAAGTATGGTTCGCACCAAATTGATGTCCTAGTTCATGGGCTACATAATCAATATCGAAATTGTCTCCTGACGGAATTCCATCCCCAGGAGAAGTAAATCCACTTCCTTTTCCTAAAGGCACAGAAGCTGTTGGATTGGTGCAGACGCAACCGATGCAACCCGCATTTCCACCACCGCCGGAAGCACCGAATAAGTGGCCAACGTCATAATTGGCATTACCAATATTATTGGTTAAAGTAGTTTGCAATTCCTGATTCCACGCGCCGCCAGAACCTGCCGTTGCTGCAGAATAAGGATCCGTTGAAGCACTTGTGTAAATTACAGTATCCGTATTGGCAATCAATACCATTCTTGCACCAAAATCTTTTTCAAAAACACCATTCACACGCGTCATCGTATTGTTGATCGCCGCTAAAGCCAAAGCTTTAGTTCCACCGAAGTATACCGTATATTCACCGGTTACAGACATCGCCAAACGGAATGTTCTTAATAAGGCATCATCAGCATTTGGACGTGCAGCCTCTGTTCTTACTTCCGCATGCACCGCATCGATAACGCGACATTCAAATTGATCCAAAGAGGCCGTTTTGTCTGATTTTCTGTAGACGGCATAACTGCTTAAATCGGTGGTGTAAGGCTCAATGAATTCAGCAGATTGGTCTGCTTTTACGACCATTGTTTGAAGTCCAAGTGGAGACAAACTGAAATAAATGGTCGATGCCGGATTTTCTACACCTTGTCCGATATAAGATTTAATGTCGGAGTATCGAGCTGCCAGAGCAGGATCCATATTATAAGATTCTTTGACGCGGAAGTTTTCCATTTGTCCTTGGGCGTTTGGAAAAGATACGATGACATTCGACTGTGCATTCGAAGCGAATCTTTTCGGGGCATTAGCTAAATTTTGTTTTAATTGGTTGACGTCAAGAGCAAACAATCGTGGATTAATGATCGTTTGTTTATTCGCAACAGTTACTGCACCTGGATTTTTTGCAGTAGCTTTCCATGCTGTTTTTTCTGATTGGGCAAACGACGAAAAGCCTGTGATCGCAATTAAAGCAATCGAAAGTAATTTGTTTTTCATAATTCGGGTATTGGTTATAGTCGGCTCCAAATGTAAAATTATTTTTAAACCATTAATCGAACGAATCAAGAGTTTATCAACATTTTTGACAATATTTTAAAAAATAACTTCAATATTTCGCATATCATGGGTTGATTTCTTACAATTAGTGAAATCTATCTTTTTAAAATTAAAATATTGGTCTGCTGATTTATTTTTGATTCAGAAAAAACTATTTTTATCAAAACTATTGCAGATGAATTTAAGCTATTGGGAAATAAAGAATTGGTTCACCAATGTTGACTATACGATCGTCGGAAGCGGAATCGTCGGTTTGCATGCTGCCCTTCGTTTGCGTGAACGTTTTCCGGAAAGTAAAGTCCTAGTGCTTGAAAAAGGCATGTTGCCGCAAGGTGCGAGTACAAAAAATGCCGGATTTGCGTGCTTTGGAAGCATTTCAGAAATCTGCGAAGATTTAAAATCACATTCAGAAGAGGAAA
This sequence comes from Flavobacterium sp., assembly GCA_031425295.1. Taxonomy (GTDB): domain Bacteria; phylum Bacteroidota; class Bacteroidia; order Flavobacteriales; family Flavobacteriaceae; genus Flavobacterium. The sequence continues at coordinate 3,405 of JANPJB010000078.1, forward strand.
TAATCCAGCTCATTCAAAAACGCTGGAACGGTCTGCAATTACTCAGAAAAAGATTGGGTGATCAAACGATTGATTTTCAGCCTTTCGGTGGATATGAATTGTTTTTAAACCAAGACGAATCTGCTTATCAAGAGGCGCTGCAGAAAATACCGTTCATCAATGAAATCATCAAGCCAATCTTTAAGACGGATGTTTTTGTTAAGGAAATCGATCGTTTTAACTTCAATGGCATTCACGAGTATCTTATTTTCAATCCTTTCGAAGCACAAATCGATACGGGAAACATGATGCAAGCATTACTCAAGGAGGCGATTTCAAAAAACATTTTGATACTCAATCAGCAAACAGTTACCGCTTTTGAAGAAAACCAAAACGGCGTCAGCGTCGCATTGGACGATTTAAATTTTACGACCAAAAAATTGTTGTTTACCACGAATGGCTTTGCAAATCAATTAATCAAACAAGAAGTAAAGCCCGCACGCGCTCAGGTTTTGATTACCGAACCGATTCCCGATTTGGATATCAAAGGCACTTTCCACATCGATAAAGGCTATTATTATTTTAGGAATATCGGCAACAGAATCCTTGTAGGCGGCGGAAGAAACCTTGATTTTGAAGGCGAAACCACCACGGAATTGGGCGAAACCACATTGATTCAAAACCGCTTGGAACAACTTTTAAAAGAAGTTATCCTGCCTGAAACCGATTTTAAAATCGAGCATCGCTGGAGCGGTATCATGGGATTGGGATCGAGCAAAAACCCGATCGTTTCCCAATTGTCGGATCATGTATATTGCGGTGTTAGACTAGGTGGAATGGGTGTTGCCATAGGAAGTTTGATTGGTAGCGAATTGGCGGATTTAATTTAAATATTATGGTAAAAAAAGCATTTCGCATTATTGGAAAGTTATTTCTTTGGTTTATCGGGATTTCAATACTATCGGTTATAATTTTTAAATGGATACCGATTCCGTCAACGCCTTTAATGCTTACACGCGCCCTTGAAAACGGCATGGTTTGTAGTCATGATTGGGTGCCGATTGAGGATATTTCAACGAACCTTCAAAAAGCCGTTATTGCAAGTGAAGACGCGAATTTCCTGACGCATCACGGTTTTGACTTTAAAGCCATCGAAAAGGCAATGAAGAATAATGAGAAAGGTAAAAAGCTAAAGGGCGGCAGTACGATTTCACAGCAGACGGCTAAAAATGTTTTTCTGTGGCCAGGAAGAAGCTATGTCAGAAAAGGGCTTGAAGCTTATTTTACAATACTGATCGAATTAATCTGGGGCAAGCAACGCATTATGGAAGTGTATCTCAACAGCATCGAAATGGGCAATGGGGTTTATGGCGCAGAAGCGGCTTCGAAATATTGGTACCGCAAAAGTGCTGTGGGTTTGACAAAGCAAGAAGCCGCCGGAATTGCTGCAATTCTTCCGAATCCGAGGAAATTTAAAGCAACCAATTCTTCATCGTACATCACCAGAAGAAAAGGCAGGATTGTACAGCACATGAATTACGTCAAAAAACTAGATTATTGATTCGATAAAAAGCGCTCCGCAACGGGCGTTTTTTTTCTGCTTCATCAGTCAACGGTTTGTATTGTTTCAATGTTTAGTATATTCACGCCCTGAAAAATATTTATGAAGACAATTCTGATCACGGGTGCATCTAGCGGCATCGGCAAAGCAACGGCACTCTATTTCGCGGCCAACGGTTGGAATGTAATCGCGACCATGATTTGTCTTGATGAAGGCCACGCGATACACGGAATTCCAAATATTCATTGTTACTTGCTCGATGTGACTTCTACAGCCAGCATTCAAAACGCCAAACAAAAAATTCTCCAGGATTTCCAAAAAATCGACGCCATTATTAACAATGCCGGGATTGGTTATAGAAGTTTCGTGGAATTAGCCGACGACAACAACCTTGAAAAAATTGTCGCTATCAATTGGCTTGGCGTTGTAAAGGTTTGCCGCGCTTTCATTCCGGTATTTCGGGAGCAACAATCCGGGCAGATCATCAACATTTCGTCAATTGCTGGACTGGTCAATTTGCCTTTGGGCAGTTTTTACCATGCGACAAAACAGGCTGTCGAGAGTTTTTCGGAATGCACGGCTTACGAATTGATCGATTTCAATATTTCGGTTTGTACGGTGCAATTCGGTAATGCTGCAACGAATTTTCAAAGCAATGTCACGAAGTCAGCCCCAACCGCAATCGAATCATATAATAAATTGATGGAGAAAGTCACAGAAATGCTTCATAAAAAAACAGCCAAGAATATCGACTTAACGCCCAAGATTACCAGGAAATTATTTGAAATTGCCGAAAATCCGAACCCGAATTTCAGAAGATATTCGATAGGTTATGATGCGAACGCAATGAAAACGTTGCGGGCAATATTAGGTTATCGTTTATTCAATAGTTTGATCCGCAGGTTTGTATTAAAACAATAAACCGATAGTTGAAGCTACCGGTTTTCAATTTCTAAATCGTAAAATTCACGCCCA
>JANPJB010000079.1:0-3359 GCA_031425295.1 Flavobacterium sp.
AGTCATTGTCGATACCGCCGGTCGTTTGGCTGTCGATGAGGAAATGATGACCGAAATCGCCAATGTCCACAAAGCCATTCAACCGCAAGAGACTTTATTTGTAGTCGATGCGATGACCGGACAAGATGCCGTGAATACTGCCAAAGCATTCAACGACCGCCTGAATTTCGACGGTGTCATCCTAACCAAATTAGACGGTGATACGCGTGGTGGTGCTGCGATTTCGATTAAATCCGTGGTCAACAAACCAATCAAGTTCGTAGGAACCGGCGAAAAAATGGAAGCCATCGATGTGTTCTATCCGGAACGTATGGCGGAACGAATCCTCGGCATGGGTGATGTCGTGTCACTTGTAGAAAGAGCGCAGGAGCAATTCAATGAAGAAGAAGCCCGCAAACTCCAAAAGAAAATCGCCAAAAACGAATTCGGTTTCGATGATTTCCTTTCGCAAATACAGCAAGTCAAAAAAATGGGTAACATGAAAGACCTCGTCGGCATGATTCCTGGCGCATCCAAAGCGATGAAAGACGTGGAGATCGAAGACGACGCCTTCAAACACATCGAAGCGATCATCTATTCGATGACACCAAAAGAACGAAGCAAACCCGCACTGATTGATATGAAAAGAAAAACCCGTATCGCCAAAGGTTCGGGCAGAAAAATAGAAGAAGTAAATCAGCTGATGAAACAGTTCGACCAAATGAGCAAAATGATGAAAATGATGCAAGGTCCGGGCGGCAAGCAAATGATGAAAATGATGTGCGGCATGAAAGGAATGTCATAAAAATAAAGACGTGGTGATTCACGTCTTTTTCTTTAGGAGCTAATCCGGCTATCTGTTGCAATCTTTTGTGCCGAACACCGTCACAAAAGGATTTTCACGACTATCCGGGCTGGGGCTATCGATTAAAAATCCACATACAACAACCAACAACTAACTACCAAACCATGCAACTACTCGACGGAAAGAAAATCTCAGAAGAAATCAAAAACGAAATCACCACTGAAGTCAACCAGATGAAGGCCAAAGGTGAAAAAGTACCGCATCTTGCCGCAGTCATTGTCGGGAATGATGGCGCAAGTTTGACTTATGTCGGCAATAAGGTGAAAGCCTGCGAACGTGTCGGTTTTGAATCGACCTTAATCAAAATGCCCAGCACGACTTCCGAGACCGAACTGCTGAAAAAAATCAAGCAACTCAACGAAGACGACAATATTGATGGTTTTATCGTACAGTTACCTTTACCAGAGCAAATCGATACGCAGAAAGTGCTCATGGCCATCGATCCGAGCAAAGACGTTGACGGTTTCCATCCAGAGAATTTCGGTAAAATGGCGCTCGACATGACGACGTTCATTCCGGCAACACCTTTCGGAATTCTCGAATTACTCGAACGCTACAATGTTGAAACCAAAGGAAAACATACGGTGGTAATCGGAAGAAGTCACATCGTCGGACGTCCGATGAGCATCCTGATGGGACGCAAAGGATTTCCAGGAAATTCCACAGTAACCTTAACGCACAGTTACACCAAAAACATCGCGCAAATCACAACACAAGCTGATATCATTATTACAGCACTTGGCGTTCCAAATTATCTGAAAGCCGAAATGGTCAAAGATGGTGCAGTGGTTATCGATGTCGGCATCACGCGCGTTGAAGACAAAACCACCGAAAAAGGCTACCGCATCACCGGCGACGTCGATTTTGAAATGGTCAGTAAAAAAGCGTCGCACATTACTCCGGTTCCGGGCGGTGTGGGTCCGATGACGATCGCGATGTTGTTGAAGAATACGCTTTTGGCGCGAGAGCAAAGAAGGTTTTTGAACCAATAGTCCGCTTTGCACTAACATTAGTCCAAACCCAATTCCTTTTTTAATTTGTTCGGGAGTTTCTCTTTCACCAAGGTATACGATTGTTTGATGTATTTTTCCCAGTCCAATTTAGGAAGTTTGTCAATGTCATCGATGGATACCCAATTAAATCGTGCGACATACGGAGCCGGTTGAAAGTGAGGCAAATTTATAATGGTTTCAAATGCATCATCGGCCACCTTAAACGAAGCGCTTGGAGGCACATCATCGATACCTACAGCGCAAAACATTTTCCCGCCAACGGAAAACACAAGGTCGTGTTCCCACTTAATATCCTGGGTAACGGCGGGCAGCGATTGGCATAACTGGGTGATATCTTCAACGTTCATTTAATAATCTCCTTTTTTCTTAAACCTCGGATCATCGCGTTTGATGAATTCCGTTCTTCGTTTGGGCGCTTCGGTTTTAGGCAGACTTGCTTCCTCGGTTTTGCTCGACGGTTCGATGAGTTGGTTCAATTCCTTGATTTCTGTATCGGTCAAATCGCGGAATCTGCCGACGGGAATATCGAGCGAGATATTGATGATGCGGATGCGTTTTAAAGCCGTGACTTCATATCCCAAGTATTCACACATTCTTCGAATCTGGCGGTTTAAGCCCTGTGTCAAGATGATTTTGAAGATGTATTTGCTGATCTGTTCGACTTTACATTTTCTCGTAATCGTATCTAAAATCGGGACGCCGTTGCCCATTTTTTCGATGAACCGATCGGTGATCGGTTTGCTGACTGTTACCGTGTATTCCTTTTCATGGTTGTTTCTTGCGCGCAGGATTTTGTTGACGATATCGCCGTCATTGGTCATGAAAATCAATCCTTCACTGGCTTTGTCAAGTCTGCCGATTGGGAAAATACGCTTCGGATAGTTGATGTAATCAACGATGTTGTCGCGCACGTCAAGATTCGTGGTACATTCAATCCCGACCGGTTTGTTGAATGCGAGGTAGACGAGTTTTTCGGTATTGTCGCGGATGATTTTTCCATCGATGCGGACTTCGTCATTCGGGGACACTTTGGTTCCCATTTCCGGCACGACGCCGTTGATGGTTACGCGTCCGTCTTCGATAAGTTTGTCGGCTTCACGGCGTGAGCAGAAACCGGTTTCTCCGATAAATTTGTTGAGTCGCTTTAGGTTCTCTTCCATGGCGTAAATTTACTTTTTTTCTTTGCGCCGTTGCATCTTTGGGAGAAAATTATTTAAGTCTCGCATAGCTGCAGAGGCGCAAAATTCTAGTAGATCGTTTTTATGGAAGCGATTGCCCTAGCCCAGATTACTTCACCGGTTTTATTTACATAGGAGTTCAGTGAACTTCGTTTGGAGGGAAAATCCTATTTGTAAAAAAAGATTAGGAGGAAAGCTGGATCAAGTTCCTAATAAAAAAGCCGCTATTTTTTGATTGAGTTCCTTGTCGTGCAAGCTGTGGCCTAAACCGGTAGTCGAAATGAAAGTCGCATTTTTCCAGCGCGCCGCGAGCTTTTCAGCTTC
>JANPJB010000080.1:0-18607 GCA_031425295.1 Flavobacterium sp.
AACGCTTTGGTCACATACAAATAACCTTTATAATCATTCGTTGCGCCCCAAGAATTTTTGACTTTATAATATTCTTTTCCGTTCTGGTCTTTGGCAAGTCCAACAATCTGCATCGCGTGATCATCGGTTGTGGTTAACGTATACAAACCTTCGAGACGCAAATCTTCTGTAACTTCTTTTTCTTTGATCGGTCCATCAAACAAGGTTTTCTTTTGCTCCGCCGTAATATTGTAGATATCCAAATCCGGAACTTCCGCGACGCCATTTTTCCAACTGAAATACGGCTCCGAAACATCCGACGACCAAGCAACGGTGTAGCCTTTGGTCAATGCGAAATCGATGATGTCGGTCAATTCTTTCATAGGCACATTATATACTTGGTCATAGCTCCAGTTATCCGGCACAGGCAAAACCATCTTTTGATAATACGGATTGTCTTTATACGAGGAGAATTCCACATAATCATCAGGATTGATGCCTACAACTTCTTTGGCGAATGTTTTCGGCGTATAATTTTTTCCGGCATAATTGAATGTTTCCGGCAACTTGCCCAATTTTTCATCCATATAGTTGTTGATGTCGTTCACCCAAGATGCGCCTTTGTTTGGCTTGTCATTTTTAATGTAAGCATCCAAAATCTTCTTGAATCCTTCTTGAAATTCATCCGACTTAATAACGCCTTTTCCATAATCTTCATAGGTGTAGGCTTGCTGTGGCATCGCACCATATTGACGCATCATATTCATGACATCATGCGTTTCTCCTCCGTCACCCAATCCTAGATTGCCATTAAACAAAATATAATTCCTCGCTTTGCCTAAATAAACGTGTCGCGCTGAATAGATTTCCGCCAAATCAACCGGTGTTTTTCCTTTTTTTATCATCTCAGATTCGAGAAAGGAATTCCCGGAATAACTCCAGCAAGTTCCGGCTGAACCTTGACTTTTAACCGAAGTATTTTCGATGTTGATGATTTCTTTAAATTCAAATTTAGAATTCAAAGAAGCGTTTCCGATAACTTTTTTTATCAATTCATCCTGAGCAAACAAACTCATTGAACACAAAATTCCTGCGAATAAAAAACTCTTTTTAATCATGATTTAAAATTTTTAATGGATGTAAATGTAATAAAATAGTAAACAACAGCAATTTAATTAACACATGCCGTCAGCGCGTAAAAACCAAAGTATTATTTTGTGAAAGATGTGCATCAAAGCGATAACCCTCGGAATCAAATCCTTTGATGTCCTCTATAGTTTCCGCATTATTGTCGATGATGTACCGCACCATCATGCCCCTTGCCTTCTTAGCAAAAAAACTGATCATCTTGAGTTTTCCGTCTTTCAAATCAAGGAAATCGACTTTGATTACAGGAACTTTAAGTGCTTTCAAATCAATTGCTGAGAAATACTCATTGCTCGCCAAATTGATCAAAAGCTCTCCTTTTTTTAACTCTTTATTCAGCGCATTAGTCAGTTTAACTTTCCAAAATTCATAAAGGCTTTTTGCATCCCCGATCGAGATCGCTGTTCCCATCTCCAATCTATAAGGTTGTATTAAGTCGAGTGGTTTCAATATTCCATATAGCCCAGAAAGAATCCTCAATTGCTCTTGAAGGATCGGCAATTTTTCTGTCGAAATGGTTTTGACATCCAAGCCAACATAAACATCACCGGAAAAAGCATACACTGCTGGTCGCGAATTATCAATAGTAAAAGGGGTTTTCCATACTTTATTTCTTTGACAATTGAGCTCGGCAAGTTTATCTGAAATAGACATCAGCTGCATCAAGTCTGCTGGCGATTTTTGTTTGATGACGCTATTAATGATTTTGCTTTCTTTCAAAAAACCAGATTGAGTAGCCTGCACTGCAGGAATTGAAGTTTCAAAATCTAAGGACTTTGCTGGTGAAATAACGATTTTCATAGATAATATTTGTTTTGCTTTTTTAGAATTTTCAAAAATACGAATTGAAATCATATGTCTTTCGTTACCACATAGCGAATATTTTTGTACATTGGTGTTAGCTATAATGTCATTTCTCAATCTTTGTCTAAAATGATAATAAATACTGCCTTGATTAACAGTACGCAAGATCTAATCTGGAGCATCAACCACGATTATAAAATCATTGCCCTAAATGACGCTTTAAAGAAGAATTTAAAATCTCATACAGGTCATGATTTTGAAAACGATGATTATATACTGCCAACAGAATTCTTTGACGAAAATTACTTGTCTTACTGGAAATCACTTTATGATAAAGGTTTTAAAGGAGAAACATTTAGCATCGAAATCTATAGTCCGAGAACTGAGTCTGAGGCGTTGAGTTGGTATGAAATCAACATCAATCCCATGTACGAAAATGGTGAAATTTATGGCGTCGCGTGCTTTGGTAAAGATATCACCGATCGGAAGAAAGCGGTCGACGCTGTGGAAGCGAATGAAAAAAGATATCGCGGGATCTTGAATAACCTTGAAGCTGGCGTGGTTATACATAATCCGGATACTTCAATTCAAATCAGCAATGCGAAAGCTTCTGAATTACTAGGGTTGAGCGAAGATCAAATGAGAGGGAAATTAGCCATCGACCCACAGTGGAAGTTTATCTATGAAGATGGAAGCTCCGTACCCTTAGAAAATTATCCCGTAAATGAAATCAGTACCACCAAACAACCATTAAAAAGCAGTATTATAGGCGTTAACCGACCCATAAGTAAAGACATTATTTGGCTTTCCGTAAATGGGTTTCCACGGCTAAATCACGAAGGTGAAATAATAGAAATCATCATTTCTTTTATTGATGTTAGCAAAAGAAAAGAAATGGAAATTGATTTAATCAACGCAAAATTACAAGCCGAATCTGCCAGTCAAGCGAAATCTGAATTTCTAGCGAATATGAGTCATGAAATTAGAACGCCTTTAAACGGGATTATAGGTTTTACCCAACTGCTGCTCAAAACAAATTTAGATAAGAACCAAAGCGAATACATGTCGACTGTCAAAGATTCCGCAGATTCATTAATGGAAATCATCAATGACATTTTGGATTTCTCTAAAATTGAAGCGGGTAAACTCGACCTAAATACAGAAGAGGTAAACATCATCAAACTCAGCCATCAAGTCATTGAACTGTTCAAGCAACAAGCACTTCAAAAAAGCATTTCTTTGGACTTATCTATAGATCCCGATGTTCCAGCGTACATTTTTGTTGATGCAATTCGCCTGAAACAAATCCTCGTAAATCTTATTAGCAATGCATTGAAGTTTACTTCGTTTGGCCAAATACATGTATGTATTCATCGCATTTCAGCTACCAAAGGAAATGCTGTGCTACAATTTTCAGTAAAAGATACCGGCGTCGGAATCAAAGATTATAATCAAGAAAAAATATTCCTCTCTTTTGTGCAGGAGGACAATACCACAACAAGAAAATACGGAGGAACCGGATTGGGATTGGCCATTTCCAACAAATTATTGGGACTCATGAATAGCCGCATGCAACTCATCAGTAAATTGGGAGAAGGCAGTAATTTCTATTTTGACATTGAAGTACGCACTTCTGAAAAAACAAAAGAAGAAGTACCAGCGCTTTCAGAGGAAAATAACCATTCTAATTACAGTAGGAACAGTTTCCCTCAATCAGTAGACATTCTGATCGTAGAAGACAATCCTATCAATATGCTTCTAGCGACAATAATTGTTCACAAGATGATTCCTAACGCAAACTTAATTAAGGCGACAGATGGAGAGGAAGCGATTGAAAAATTTAAAAACAATTTTTTAGATCTCATCTTAATGGATGTCCAAATGCCAAACATGAATGGTTATGAAGCTGCCGTGGCAATTCGTAATTTAGAAACATCGAAGCGAATTCCAATTATAGCACTCACCGCCGGAATTATGTCGGGAGAAAAAGAGAAATGTCTTCAATTCGGAATGGATGATTACCTTCCCAAACCTATTTTGCAAAATGATCTGGAAATTGTCTTAAAAAAATGGATTAAGTAGCCATTAACCCAACCATCCTTCCCGATCCAAACTCCGATATTGAATGGCTTCTGCGATATGCGATGCGATGACATGATCTGCACCTTCCAAATCTGCAATGGTACGCGAAACTTTCAAAATCCGGTCATAAGCACGCGCCGATAAGTTCAACCGTTCCATTGCCATTTTCAGTAATTGCAAGGAAGGTTCATCCAAAGCACAAAATTCACGGATCAACTTCGTGCTCATTTGCGCATTATAGTTAACCGTTGTGATTTTTTCAAAGCGTTTCGACTGGATTTCACGGGCTTTGGTAACGCGCTGCCGAATCGTTTGGCTGCTCTCGGATTTGCGGTTGTCGGATAATTTTTCAAATGGAACGGGAGTCACTTCTATATGAATGTCGATGCGATCTAATAGCGGTCCAGAAATCTTACTCAAATACCGCTGCATTTCGTTGGGTGAAGAAGTTGAAGGCGAATTAGGATCATTAAAAAAACCACTTGGACTCGGATTCATGCTCGCCACTAACATAAAGGAAGACGGATACGTAACCGTAAATTTCGCTCTCGAAATCGTCACTTCGCGATCTTCTAGCGGTTGACGCATGACTTCCAAAACTTCACGCTTGAACTCGGGCAACTCATCTAAAAATAAAACCCCATTGTGCGCCATCGAGATTTCTCCCGGTTGCGGATAACTGCCACCTCCTACCAATGCTACGTTTGAAATGGTATGATGTGGACTTCGAAAGGGTCGCTGATTCATCAATCCGATTTCTTTTAACTTTCCGGCGACGCTATGTATCTTTGTGGTTTCTAACGATTCCCGCATCGTCATCGGTGGCAAAATGCTGGGCAGTCGTTTGGCTAACATCGTTTTCCCAGAACCAGGTGGCCCGATCAAAATGATATTATGACCTCCAGCCGCGGCGATCTCCATGCAACGTTTGATACTTTCTTGCCCTTTCACATCGCTGAAATCATGTTCTGGAAACGCCAAAGCTTGACAGAATTCTTCTTGTGTATCAATTTTCGTCGGCTGTAAGTTGCCTTTGTCTTCAAAAAAATCGATCACTTCTTGTACATTTTCAACGCCATAAACAGTCAATCCGTCGACAATGGCGGCTTCTTTGACATTCTGCTTTGGGAGAAAAAACCCTTTAAAACCTTCTTCCTTTGCTTTGATGGCAATCGGCAACGCGCCTCGAATCGGTTGCAAACTACCATCAAGTGAGAGTTCACCCATGATAATATAGTTTGCACTTTCTTCCGCTTGAATTTGACCAGAAGCGACGAGTATACCGATCGCCAAAGTCAAATCGTACGCAGATCCTTCTTTTCTCAAATCGGCAGGCGCCATGTTGATGGTAATTTTCTTTCCTGGAAGTTGATAGCCATTATTCTTGAGCGCAGCAGCAATGCGGTAACTGCTTTCCTTAATGGCATTATCAGGCAATCCGACCAGATGGTATCCGATACCTTTATCAATGTTGACTTCAATCGTGATGGTCGTGGCTTCGACCCCAAAAACGGCGCTTCCAAATACTTTAACTAACATGGCTTATAAATTTAAATTAGGCGAATACGTTATAAAAATACTCAATTTAGCTATTTCTTGAAAAGAAATGTAAAAAGTTTTGCCTAATAACATTAATGCCAATACATTTGCCGCACCCAAACTACATAATACTGCATTATAAACTTCAAGCTATGCAACAACCTAAAGTACCACAAAACGAGTTGGAAAGACTCGACGCACTCTTATCCTATAAAGTGCTTGATACTGGTCCCGAAAACGATTTTGACGAGATAACCCGGTTGGCATCCGAAATCTGCGAGACATCGATTTCTGTAATCACCTTACTGGATGAGAAACGACAGTGGTTCAAATCAAAAATAGGTCTGGATATTAATGAAACGCCTCGGGAAGTATCTTTCTGCGGTCATGCCATAAACCAACCATATGAGAATTTCATTATTGAAAATGCTTTGGAAGACGCGCGTTTTGCCGATAATCCGCTCGTTACTGAAGGCGTTAAGATACGATCTTATGCCGGCGTGCCATTGCTTTCTCCGGACGGTTTTCCACTTGGGACATTATGCGTTATTGATAACCGTCCCAAAAAATTCAATGACTTTCAGGTCAGAGCGCTCGAGACTCTTGCCAACCAAGCTATGAAACTGCTTGAGCTGCGGAAAAACAATTTTAAGCTTAGAGAAAGCCATAATTTGCTGGCACAACGCTACAAAGACCTCGAACAATTTTCGCATGTTGTCTCGCACGATATCAAATCGCCTTTGAACAACATTATGATGCTGGCGAATGTGTTTAAGGAAGAGTATGGCGAAAAACTTGATGAGCAGGCCTTCCAAATGGTGGGTTATATTGGACAATCAGCCGAAAAACTCAAAAAGCTGGTCGACAGCATGCTCGAATATTATAAATACGACACAATCGATGTTGAAAGTCGTGAAAAAATCCGTCTTCACGAATTCACCAAATATATTATCGGACTACTACACGCACATGATGAAACCGAATTCGTGTTGCCTGATCAGGCTGCATGGCTCCGATCAAATACGATGGCGTTTGGTCAGATCCTGTACAACCTTATTGGAAATGCAATTAAATATAATGACAAAGCAAAAGCAAGAATTGAGATTGGTTTAGAGCAGCGCGATCTCGAAAATATTATCTTTGTCAAAGACAACGGGATCGGCATAGCAAAAGGCGATCTTAATCACGTTTTTGAAGCTTTTAACACGCTAGGAAAAACAGATCGCTACAATGAAAAAGGAACAGGTTTAGGCTTGTCGACCGTTCAGAAACTCGTAACCAAACTCGGCGGATCGATTACGATCGAATCCGAAGAAGGCAACGGAACAACATTTTACATTCATTTAAAAAAATAAAGACATGGGAATTTTCAACGCCATTTTAGGCAATGCTTCGGAAGTTGATTTGGCACAAGTTGCTCAAGAGTTTGAACCTATTTTGATTGATGGCGAAAGCATCGAAAAAGCATTCAAAATGATCAAAGACATGTTTATCTTCACCAACAAACGCCTAATTTTGGTAGAAAAGCAACTCGTCGGAAGTAAGGTCGATTATCTTTCAATTCCTTATTCGAACGTCATTAAATTTTCTAAAGAAAGCGCCGGAATTTTAGATTTGGATGCTGAATTAAAACTCTGGATTAAGGACGAAGCAGCTCCAATCGTAAAACAATTTGGAAAAGGTGGCAACAACATCAACGAAGTCTACAAGATTTTAAGCACGCATATTTTGAAGTAAAAGTGTAGCCACGAACGCACCAATTTAATTTTTTAATTCGTGCATTCGTGGTTTAAAAACTGGCCCGAACAAACACATTCGGCGTTACACCTAGCGAATAATAGTCCTGCGTTTTATACGTCGCCAGAATCGTACTGCTAATCGTGGTGTATTGTCTTTCGTATTCTCTACTGATTAACGAACGTTGGTTGTAGGCATTGTAAATCGAAAATCCCACTTTTCCGGACCACGATTTTTGTTCCCGGAAATGATAGATTCCCGAAATATCCAAACGGTGATCAACTGGCAATTGCTGGCTATTAAAAGTCTTCACTTGATTCGTTGCGTCGAGTTCACTATACGGCTTTCCCGTATGCCAAAACCAACCGGTTGACAGCGAATAATGCTTCCATTTTTTATAAAACGATAGGTTGAACGCATGCCTAATATCGGCATTGATTGGGAAATATTGTTGGCCATTCAAACCTTCAAAACGATTCTGAGAATCCTGAAAAGTATAGGTCAACCAACTGCGCCAAGTCGGAGCATTTTTCTGAATTAAAACATCCAAACCTTTGGTGAAACCTTTTCCTTGGTGAATATCCGAATCAAATTGATTTAAAAACCCGAATGTCAACGATGTAATTCCATCCACCAATTTGTAGTAAGCATCGACATCAAACACCCATGAATTGGTTTTGTAAATTAAACCCATTGTATATTGATGGGCGCGTTGAATCGGATACGAATCATTGTCTGCCAAAACCCAAAGGTAATTTTCCAAACTTAAATCGTTGACGACACTTTCCCGCACTTGACTCATAATCTGGCTTTTTCGTTCAAATGAAGTTTGCAAAACTAACGCATCAGTGATATTCATTTGAATAAAAAATCGAGGTTCGAAACTATTCGATTGCAAAGATTGGAAATAATTGTAGCGTGCTCCGGCTTGAAAACGCCAACGCTCCAATTTGTATTTTAGAAATGAATAGCCCGCCTGCGTGATGTTGTAACGATGCTTTTGATCTAAAACAATGCTCAAATCCTGACTTTCAGTCGTGAACGAGTGCGACACATCATTTCCTGATAGTTGATACCCAAATTCGATATTGAGCTTGTCGTTCGCCTTATAGTCTACACTGGTTTCAAATCCAGAATCGGTAACGCGGTTGAGTTTTTGAAAAAGTTCAAAAGTATCGGCGGTACTGCTTTTATTTTTTTTGTAATCGAACTTGTACGACGAAAAATGCACCAAGGTTTTTTGCTTCCATTTGGCGCTATATTGTTGGTTCCAATTTGTACTCAAACCTTGATTTGAAATCATCATTTTTTGGTTTTGAATGCCATCGGTCTGCGTTTCAGTTGTGAAATTTAAATTGTTGTCGATCCAAATACTCGTAAAAGACAACTCGGTTTTATCATTGGGTTTGTAGTTTAGTTTTGCCGAATAATCGCCAAATTGAAATCTATTGCTGTCATCGAAATTATCGAAGTTTGTATTTTGAAACACTTTCTCTGCCAGTGCATTAAAGGCCGCAGTTTGAAGCCATTCCGTAAAAGATTTTCTACCCGAAAGCTGCAATCCTAATTTCTTTTTTAGCAATGGTGTTTTAATATAAACATCGGCATTGAGTGCATTGATTCCGGCATCGACTTTTAATCGATCTTCAATTTTATCAGTCGATTGAATATCGATTACACTTGAAATCCTTTCACCAAATTTGGGATGCGTACCCTTATTTTGATAGTGAACCGTTTGCGTCACATTCGGATTAAAACCCGAAATCATCCCAAACAAATGTCCAGGATGATACATGCGAATGCCATCCCACAAAATCAAGTTCTGATCGGAAGCTCCGCCGCGAATATACAATCCGCTCGCCGTTTCGTTTGGACTCTTAACACCGGGAAGTTGTTGCAATGAAAGCAAAACATCGGCATCGGTAACGCCCGGAAGCGCTTCGATTTTTTTCGGCAATAGTATGAATTGCTGGTTGCTTTTGTTAATTCCTTTTGATAAAAAACCTTCCACTAAAATTTCACTAAGCTGTTCTTCCCGAATTGGCAGTTCATTAGTGGTTGAAATCGAATAATAACGGGCGTCGATTTTGGTTATTTTTAAAGAAGTCTGATTTTCGATTTCAGCATTGAGTTCCTGCAAAGTGTATGGTCTGCGAAGCAATGACAACGTTTTTGACGCTACTATACTATCGACATAAGAATATTTGATATCGAATTTGGTTTCTATTGTGGAAAGTGCATCATTTAGTTTTATCGCGTTGAAATCAAGTTCATGCCGCGGAACCTTTTGAGCGCAGCCCATCGATACCGATACAATGCAAATCAACAGCGTTAGTAAGGATTTCATTCTGAAATTCGAATTGTATTGGAATCGATTTTAGCATAGTTCAAATGCATTGGCAGACAAATTGACTGCAGCGCCGTATCGAAATTGCGATGCGTGAAACTTCCCGTAAAACGTACGGTTGCCAATGCTTTTGGAAATTCAACCTCATAGTGATACTGGTTTTTAAAGTGAGTAATTACGGTCTGAATGGGAACATTTCTGAACGTCGATTCTCCTGCAATCCAAGTCGGTTTTTGCGCGGTTTCCCCTTCGAAGGTTTCGGCATTCTGATTGAAAACCTGCACCGTTTGTCCGTGTGTCAAAATATGCGTCGATGTTGGCGAACAGACTTTTACTTTACCTTCAAAACAATGTACTTCAAAATAATCTTGATCTACGTTAACGTTGAATTCTGTACCCAAAACTTGAACCTTTCCCTCAGTGGTTGCTATCGTAAATGTGCTGCCTTTGACGACTTTGAAATACGCTTCTCCTTTTAATTTCAAGTTCCTGTTGTAAGCAAAAAGTATCGGATATTGAATACTAGAGTTCGCGTTTAAAGTCACTTGAGAACCATCACTGAGCAGGTGTGTGCCAGTTTTACCGTAATCCGTTTGGAATGTGTTGGAAAAAGCCAGTAAATGATACAGTCCAAAAAATAAAACCAGCGACGCGGCGATGGCTGTATACGCATAAAGCGGGCGCACTTTAAATTTTTTTCGCTGCTCGCTTCCTGCGATTTTCTGTTGAATCGAAGCGTAATGCTGCTTCATGTCAGGCGATGCTATTGCTAAGGAATGCAACGAAATTTTAAGCTTTTGATAGGCTTCAAAATCAGATTCTAAAACCTTTGCTTTCAACTGATCGTCGGTAATTTTTCCCACAATCCAATCGGCTAAAAAAGTTTCTTTCGGATTATTTTCTGATGTTTTCATTTTTCTCGATTATACATTTTTAATCACTTTTCGTAGCGACACCAAAGCCAAGTGCATTCTTTTTTCAACCGCTTTCACCGAAAGATCCAACAACGTGGCAATCTCGGCGTATGTATGGTTCTCAAAACGATTCATCAAAAAAACGGTGCGCTGTTTCTCGGGTAAATCGTTGATGGCTTTTTCGAGTTGTTTTTGTAGTTCACTTTCAACCAGTAAAAACTCCGGTGTTTCGCCATGCGTCGCTTTTGGCTTCGATTGCAGTTCAAAATTCAAAACCACTTTATCATGCTTGATGTTGTTTAATGAAAGCCGAATTGCCGTCGTAAACAAAAAGCTTTTCGCTTGCTCTGGCTTCAAAATCCCGCAGTTTTCCCATAAGATCACGAAAGCATTTTGAGCCGTATCTTCTGCTCTTGCAACATCCTTGAATTTAAAAATAAGGAAATTCCGCAGCAATTTAAAATGCGCTTCAAAAACAGATTTGAACACTGCTTCTGAACACAAACAAGATGTCGATTTTGTATCGGATTGACTCATATTTCCTAAAATTCATTACCACATATCCTAACTAAAGAATATGTGGTAACAAAAGATTAACTAACTTCCTTTTCAATTACTTATTTAAACAAACACTTTTTACGGGCACGAAATATTGATTTGAGCTTCAAACGCTGCTTGACTTTCAAACGCGTAAACCACATTGTCGAAAGTCACGGTGATCGGATAATTGATCATCGGTACTTGGTCAACACCATTCCAATACTGCCTTAATTCTCCATCATTATTTACTACAACCAGCGCACCTTGATATTGAACGGTAACGGGATAAGACACTGAAAAACAATCGCCCAACAATGCTCCAAAATTGGAAGGACAAGTCACAAAATCATTTTGTGTAAAGCCAGCGCATACTGCCAAACAATCATTTTCAAATCGCACGATACCAGTAGGCGTCTGCACACAAACGGGGTTAATAACGGTTGGACATATACAAGGCGGATTACAATTTGGTTTCATCCAAGTTCCATCGGCTGTGCATGTCTGCGAAAATTTCACAGTCAGATTGTCATTCGGTATTGCCGTCAGTGCATAGGGATATTCTTGAATCGTCACGGGCAATGAACCCACTGTGAAAGTACCAACCAAGTTGTTGTTGCTTGAATATACTTCGAAAACTGTAGACGGATCGCTAGTTGTATCAAAGTTGATTGAAACCGGATAAGTGCCATTCGAATTGCATATCCACGGCGTAACTACTAGGTTATCGATGCTACATTCCGGATTAGGATTATCCTCGCAAGACACAATATCATTGATCGTGTAATGACAAAGTGCAAAACATAGATTACTAAATTCGATGAGTCCGTTTGGCGTCTGCACACAAACCGGCGCATATTCTAACGTACAGATGCATTCATTGACACTGCAGTCGTTAACGGCACTGTAAAAATCATAAACGCTATTCAATACGGTAGTTTCATTCCCGGTAATAATCGTAATCGGGAATATAATATTGGCTTCCGTACCATTGTTTGGATTATTGAGGTAAGCGTTGAGTTCATCTTGTGAATCCAACGTAAAGATTTGTTCGGCGGAACCAACTTGAATCGGAAAGTCAATATCAAAACAATAGGTTTGCTCTAAATCATCGTTGAAAGTTGGGAGTCCACATTGAATAATGAGTGCGACCAATTCCGCCTCATTGTTTATGCTGTGAACGGCGCCACCATACTGTACTTGGAAAGGAAATACCACACTTGAAAGGTATAGCGTCGAAGATTCATTCCGTAAAATCTGGAGCAAACCATCTAAGGTTGTTGCTGTTACAGCGGTTCCATTGTTGTATGAAAAAGTAATTGGGAACACAAAATCAAAACAAAGCATTGCTGTGGCTGGAGCCGCTACGGCACTTCTGTTTTCAGGATTTTCAAGTTTTAATTTATTCAACACCGTTCTGATCGCGGTGCTTTTTTGAGCTGTGGTTTCGTTGCTGATCGAATTTTCATCGGAGCACGAATAAAAAACAGCGCTTGAAAATGCGAATATTAAAACTAAGATTTTAAAGGTTTTCATATTGATTGATTTTTAAATTCATAGCTAAGACAACCATAAAGCGAAGCACCCTACTCGATCGTAAAAAAGTTAGCCACGAAAACACGAATTTATCAATTTTATTGATTTCAATTCGTGCATTCATGGCTAAAATATTATACAGATTCAAATGCTAATCCGTATCAATCCGTCAAAATCTGCGTAATCCGCGTACGATTATTTCTTGAAATTTTCGATGCCCGTTTTAAGCCAAACATCGTACTCTTCAACGCTAACATAACTAATTGTAGGCGTTTCGGTGTTGAGATTATTGCCTTCGAGATCCGTCAAAACATATAAAGGTTGCGTATTGGTTTTGTAGCGTGTGATCATAAAATCCGTCCACTTATCGCCTACGGTTTCGATTTCAGCACCTGTAGTTTTGGAAATGTGCTGCTCGTTTTTCGGCAATTCCCTTTTGTCGTCGACATATAACGAAATGAGAACCAACTCATTTTTTAGTATCGATAAGATGCGTTCTTCCGACCAAACATTATTTTCCATTTTACGGCAATTCACGCAAGCATAGCCCGTAAAATCAAGCATGATGGGTTTGTTGACCGATTTGGCATAAGCAAAACCCTTGTCGTAATCATCAAAAACAACGATGCCATGTGGTCCGATTTTAGCCCCGTTGGGCAATGAAGCTACATTATTATTAGTGCTTGCACTTCCAACACCAAATGGGCTTTCGCTATATTCCATGGGTGGTGGGAATGCGTTGATGAGTTTTAAGGGTGCGCCCCAAAGTCCAGGGATCATGTAAACGGTAAACGACAAAACAAGTAATCCCGTAATCAATCTTCCAACGGAAATATGCAATACTGGGCTGTCGTGCGGTGTCGATATTTTACCAAAAAGATACAAGGCCAACGCGCCGAAAATGGCGATCCAAATGGATAGAAAAACTTCGCGTTCGAGCAGGTGCAATTGCAGGACAAGATCCGCGTTCGATAAGAATTTGAATGCCAACGCCAATTCTAAAAACCCTAAAAACACTTTTACGGTATTGAGCCAGCCACCGGATTTCGGAAGCGATTGCAGCCAACCCGGAAACATCGCGAACAGCATAAATGGTAATGCAAGTGCTAGTGAAAAACCAAGCATTCCTACGATTGGACCAACACCGCCGCGAGAAGCCGCTTCAAACAGCAAGGTTCCTACGATTGGTCCGGTACATGAAAAAGACACAATGGCTAGCGCTAATGCCATAAACAAAATGCCGACGATACCACCTCTATCGGCTTGTCTGTCGACTTTATTCGCCCAAGAATTTGGCAGCATGATTTCGAAAGCACCTAAAAACGAAGCCGCGAAAAACACCAATAGCACAAAGAATATGATATTGAACCAAACATTAGTCGCCAATGCATTTAACGCATCAGCACCAAATACAGCAGTCACCAACGAACCCAAGAGCACATAAATCACGATAATCGAAATGCCATAGATGATTGCATTTTTGATACCCGCCGCTTTTGTTTTACTTTGTTTTGTGAAAAAACTCACGGTCATTGGAATCAACGGAAACACACAAGGCGTCAGCAATGCTGCAAATCCCGAAAGAAAAGCGATAAAGAAAATCGACCACAATCCACGCTGAGGTTTTACCGGAGTTGCCATTTTTGCAACTTTACCAATCGGCGCAACTTTCACCTGCGCAACCGCAGTCGCCGTATCAACAGCTTCGGTATCGATTACTGTAGGCGCTACTTCAGCGGTCTCGACAATTTTGGGAATGGCGAATGTGAATTTTTCGACCAGATTTACACAAGAAGATTTGCATGCTTGGTAATCGACAATGGCTTCGATGAATCTGAGTTTAGGATTGGTGAGTCTAATCTCTTGCTCAAAGTGGATTTTATTTTCAAAGAAAGTTTCATTCACGCCAAAAACATCATTGAATGCGGTTTTCGTACCACGTTCTTTGGTTTTTCCGACTAACGTAAAATTACCTTTGTCATTTTTGAATTTAAGTTCCATTGGCAAGGAGCCGCCATCATCCGTGAATTGGGAATAGACATGCCATTCTTTTTCAATAACAGCATCGAAAACCAAAACATAATTGGTATCGAATTTTTTTTCCGTTTTATACGTCCATTTTACGGGTGCTAAAATCTGAGCGTTACTTGCAATCGCTATAAAAGCAAATAGAATACAAAGGGTATTTCTCATGGTGTGACTTCAATTTTTAATATCTTTTTCGTCGTGTTTTGTGTTTTGAACCGTTCGTCTTGTCGATGTCCGACGATCCAAACAATATCATTTCCGGAGCATAAAAGCCAGGCATCTTCTTTCGCAATCAACGAAAACTTCTCGTCTTTAAAAAACTTACTGAGCTTTTTCGATTGCCCTTGCATGCCTATTGGTTGGAAAGCATCACCTGATTTCCATTTCCTTATGGTCAACGGAAACTGCAATTTTTCTTCGTCAACAAATATAGCCGAATTAGAAACGTGCGCGATGTCGGCTACTTTACAAAACGAAAGTTTTAAGGGAAAATTAACGTCCTGCTGGTTTTGATCGATTGTAAACTCAGGCGTTTTATGAGCCACATTGATCGGTGCGACAATCAGGAAATCGCGATCTTTCAGTAGTCGATACTGCGGTGAAAAAACTTGCTTCCCCGATTGTCCGTCAACCAATTGGTAAATATCGTCCCAAGCCGTAAATCCGAATTCTTTGAGCCATTGGTATAGATAGGAATTGTAATTGGGCAACTGTTTCAGTTTTTTGAGGCTGAATCGGATTTCATGACCGTCTGCCAAAGCAACTTGCTGATAGACCATTATGGAAGCGTCGTCAGCCATAACTTTGGTTTCTTGAAGATAGGATTGCGTTTTCTCGAAGGCATCAAGGAAATTTGGATTGAGTGTTTTGAACACTGGAACTAAATTGTGGCGGATCTTATTGCGCAGGTATTTGTCAGAGGCATTGCTAGTGTCGTCACGCCATTGGAGACTGTTTTCATTCGCGTACAATACGATATCCATTCTGCTGAAGCCCATCATAGGCCGAATAATTTTATTGTTTTGTATTGGAATGCCCAGTAAACCTTCGATCCCGGTTCCCCGTATTAAGTTAATCAGAAACGTTTCCAAATTGTCATCGGCATGATGTGCCGTGAGCAGATAGTCGTAATTCCCACTTTCGATCAATTCGTAAAACCAGTTGTAACGCAGTTCCCGCGCTGCCACTTGAATTGACAACTTATAATCTGTGGCAAACGATGCAGTATCGAATTTTGTCGTAATAACAGCAATATTTTTCGCATCGGCATAATCTGTGACGAACTTTTCATCTTCAAAACTCTCGAGGCCGCGCAGCTGGAAATTGCAGTGCGCAATGGCGATTTTATAATCGAGTTGTCGAAACAAATCAACCATCACCATACTGTCGATTCCACCGCTAACGGCTAACAACAATGATCTGTCCTTTAAAAAGGGAAATTGTTTGTCGAGATATTGTTGCAGTTGTTCGAGCATTTTCAAAAGTATGGAATTCCGATGAATTAACGCAACACTTCTAACATCGCCTTTGCCTTAAGCAAGCATTCCTCATATTCGTTTTCAGGGATTGATTGCGAAGTGATTGCGCTTCCAACCGAAAATGAAACATACTGTTTTTCTTGATTGTATAGGATACTTCGAATGACAACATTAAAATCAAAATCGTTATCAGGTGTAAAATAACCGACGGTACCGCTATACAAACCGCGTTTCGTTTCTTCCAAATTTTCAATGATCTGCATCGCGGAAATCTTCGGTGCACCGGTCATGCTGCCCATTGGAAACGTGGTTTTGAGCACATCGATGGCCGAATATTCGTCTTTCATTTTTGAAGTAATCGTAGAGATCATTTGATGCACCTGCAAAAAAGAATAGATACCGCACAATTCCTCAACTTTTACAGCACCTTTTTGAGCGGTCCGAGACAAATCATTGCGAACTAAATCCGTGATCATGATATTTTCCGCGCGCTCTTTAGGGTCGTTGGCGAGTCGGTCTTTCGATATTGCATCTTCAACAGCATTTGAAAAACGCCTTGATGTTCCTTTGATCGGTTGCGAAATAATAAGTTCACCCGCTTTTTTAAGATAACGCTCCGGAGAAGCCGACAATAAGAAATGCTGATCGTTTTTCAAAAAAACGGAAAACGGCGCTTGCGAAATCTCATTGAGTTTGGTGAATTTTTCAAGCGGATTGATCACGGCATTATGCGCGTAAAATTCCATGCAAAAATTGGCTTCGTAGATATCGCCATGTTGAATGTGTTCCAGCATTTTTTCTACTTTCTGAACGTAGGCCGCTTTAGAAACTCTTTGCTGAATAGCGATCGATTCTGTTGTAGGTTGTAGGCGCTGTGTTGTGCGCTCGATGGCAGCGAAATCTGCATCAACTTCATCATCGCACAGGTTCAGGTATCGGATTTCTAAAACATTTCCTTTGATCAAAAACAGCTTTTTAGGCTGGAAGAAATACAAATCTGGAAACTGCAATCCGTCTTGATTCGCAGAATACAAAACCTCAACATCATTTTTTAAATCGTAAGAAAGATACCCGAAAAGCCAATCCTGTGTCGTTTGCTGGTATTGCTTGAGGTCTTCAAAAGCATTGAACTGATCCGTTTTCAGCGACGTGAAAGCATCGACAGCAAGCATGCAATCATAGTGCGAATAGGCATTGTGATGTCCGTTGCTTTCGAGAAAAACCACTTCTCTGAAATCTTGGGACCAAGCGAGCAGTTGCTGCTTAAACAATAATGGATTCGAAAGATTTTTATGGATCGCTGTTCTCAAAAAGTAGGTTTTAAAGCCTTCAAAATTACGACAAAAAAGAGTAAAAGTGGAATTTAAAAAATGGTAAAGAAATTATTGCTAATTTTGATTACCAACCTTTAATCAATCAAACCCATGAAAATTGCCACCTTGATTATCAGAACATTAATTGGACTATTATTGTTGTTTGCAGCGGTCAGTTTCTTTTTGAAGTTGGTCCCCGAGCCTGTTACAACGGGCGATTTTAAAGCGTTTCAAGTCGGACTAGTCGCATCTACCTATTTGATGCCACTTGCAAAAGGTGTAGAACTGCTTTGCGGATTAGCGTATGTGACCAACAAATATGTGACGTTAGCAAACTTGATTATTTTACCGGTAACGCTCAATATCTTGCTGATCAACATTTTTCTGGCGCCTGAGAATATTCCGATCGGATTGTTCATTTTCTTTGGAAACCTGTTTATGATTTACCGACATTGGGACAATTACAAACCATTGTTCAGAGTATAATTAAATTAAACACAGATTACTCGGATTAATGTGTGGAAATCTGTGTTTAAAATAAAAAGCCGTTCAACTGCAATGCCCCAAATAGTGTCTGATTTTTTGGGATCATTGAATAGCTGCGATCCGAGAAACTTCGGGCCATGACCTAAGACAAAAATGACTTTAATTTCTTGTAATGGAAAAGAAAAGTAACCGCCTAACCTTTGCAGAGCGTGTCATGATATAGAATTCGCTGACTCAAAAGGAATCAATTTTATACATCGCCAGGCAATTCGACCGAAACAAGAATTCCATCCATATCGAAGTCAAAAATGGGATTCTTGTCGTTACTTATAATTATCAAACCAATCCAATCGTTTCCTTCCATGACTGTAATTCAATCGATCCGTCGATCCGGAAAAATGTGTCAAGAACACCGTGCTTAGCTTTTAAAAGATACGGTTTTTGGAATCAATTCCCAATGACGTGGCGACTCATGCCAAGGCAACTAACGCCATATCAGTCAGTTTAGGGCTATGCCTATAAAATGAAAAAAAAATCATAATCTTGAAGTAAATCATCGCTAAGGAAAGATTTGGCGATACCAAAAATTTTATCGAAATTCGTTATAAGGTTGTGCAAATAAATAAATACTGAAAAATTATCTAATGTACTGAAATTCAGGATTATGAAAAAAAAATTTAT
>JANPJB010000081.1:0-5322 GCA_031425295.1 Flavobacterium sp.
AACATATGAAAACTTTCACGTGATGGCTTTTCCTTACCGGCGAATTTCTCGATTTTATAAGTCAATGAAAACATCACATAGCGTTTTAAAACCACATTTTCCTCATCGCGAATCATCGTCGGCGTGATGGTTCTTGTAGCACTCTGATTTTGATTTAAAAGATCGTACACTTTAACTTTTGCGGTGAATTTTTTGCTGAAAAAACTATACGCTAAACTCGAATTCCACAAGTAGAAATCTTTTTTGAAACCGTCTGCGATTCTTGAGTTGAAGGTGTAACCGAAATCATTCCCAAATACCCAATTTTTTGGCCAATAACTCGTGGTTTGAAGGTTGAATCGATGCAATACGTTTGAAGAGGATTCAATGATATAATTCGTATAGTCGGTCTTGTTTGAACTGGCGCTATACGATGGGTTGATGGTCAGCAATTCGCCATATTCATAGGTGAAATTTACGCGCGGTGTGATTTGAAATGCAACCGCCTCGAATGTTTCACCATTGGTGTAGCCTCTTGATTTGTTGTAACCCATATTGCAACCCAAACCAATTTTAAACACATGTTCGTCTTTTTTATAAGATTTATTCCAGTTGCCGCCAAACCAAGAACTGATGTTGCCTTTAATGTTTTCATAGGTCGTCGTTCGCTTACCACTTTCATCAAAAGTCGTCGAAGTAATGATTTGATTTTCATAGATATCGGTGCTGTAAAAAATGTTATAGCCCGTGCGTGTCGCATAATCATAGTCGCCGAATTGCCCGTAAATGTTGTGACCTTTGATCAAATCGACATTCGGGTTTCCAACGAAGGTATTGAGCGGATCTGCTAAATTCTCTACGGGAAGCAATTGGTTGGCAGTTGGTATATTGACCTCATAATTATAGTTCAAGTAAAGTGATTTCGATTTCCCGAGTTTGAAATTCCCATAAGCTGTCGCAAAAGGAAAAACGTATTTCTTATTCAAACTTACACGGCTACCGAGATATTCTGAAAGGTTATCCTGTTGCACAATCGTAGTGCCGCCGGTGAAATTGAAATTAACTTTCTTCTTGTTGATCGAAAAACCGGCTTTGGGCGTCACCATTTTGATGTTTGTAAACAAATAATAACTCAATTCCGGATTGGCATCGGAATAGCTTTGAACAGCGGTATCATAATCGAAAGTTTTTCGGTTTTCAAAAGATTTGTCCCGGCGCCAATACGTGCCTAAAATGACATTTATCGAATCTCTCAAAGGTTCGGAATATTCGATTTCACCGGCGTATACATCTTTGATATTCCTATTGTTTATAATTTGATCGCGGATATCATCCGGTGTTCCGTTTTGATAAAATCGCGATACGGATTGGTTTGATGCATTCGCAATTTCCTTGTTATTATCATTCTCTATCATCACATTTATATACCGCCCTTTCTTTTTAAAAGATTTGTTATAATTGACCGTGTTGCCAAAAGTGGTTTTGTCGTTTTCATCATAACTATTCGAAGTATTGTCATTCAGCAACACCTTATTTTCATCAGTCGAAATCTGCGATGACATGATCACCAATTTATTGTTGGCTTTTAGAAACTTTGGACTGATCGTCAGCGAGGAAGTAGAATCGATTTTGACTTCAAAATTTAAATTAAAATTGTGCCCGTAACGGTCTTCGTTGGTAATGGCGTTTGAGTTTGTCGTCAGATTTCCGGTCGGTAGAAAATTCGTGAGCACCGTTCTATTGTTATTCTTAGAATTTGAATTCGTGAAAAAATAACTGCCGTTCGATTCAAAACCCTTGAACCATTCATCAGCATAATTTACGCCCAGCATATTCGATCGTGTGATGCCTTTTCCGCCACCGAAACGCATATTGCCGATACCGTACGAACCATCATTACCGTTGTAATAATAGGATACATTCCTACCACCGCCCATATTGTCGAAAACTTCATCCATCGAGAAACCTGTCGAATTGATATTATTTGATGAAGCCAATACACTAATCTTGCGTTTGCTTTTAAAATAATTGATCAATGCACTGCTTTCATAGCGGTCATCGCTCCCAAAACCACCCATGAATTTTCCAAACAGTCCTTTGTTCTTCTCCTCATCAATCGTCAGATTAATGCTGGCTTTGTCGGAACTTGAAGCCTGCTTGGTGATTTCCTCTTTCCTTGTTTTCGTATCTGAAATCTGCACTTTATTGATGATGTCTGAAGGCAGGCTCTGCAGCGCAATTTTCCCGTCTTTATCGAAAAAAGGCTTACCATTAACGAGTACTTGGTTGACTTCCTTGCCGTTCACGGTGATTTTACCATCGGCAGAAACTTCAACGCCAGGCAATTGTTTGAGCAATGTTTCGACATTTGAATCGGGTCTGACTTTAAACGAAGATGCATTAAATTCGAGTGTGTCTCTTTTAATTCTAATTGGTGGCGCTTCACTTTTTACGATGACTTCTCCTAAAACATTAGAATTCTCGGTCAAACGAAGCACCCCAAAATCGTTGTCTTCTGTGATGCTTTTGAGTTCTTGCTTATAGGTTTGATAACCGATGTATGAGATTTTAAGAAAAACAGGTTTAGTAATTTTCTTAGTCTTGATCACAAACGCACCGTTTTTGTCCGTAATCGTATAGTCGATCACCGTAGAATCAGCGACTGTTGAAAGGTAAACCGTGGCAGATTCTAAAGGAACTTGGGTATTTTTTTCTAACACTTTGCCTGTAATGGCAATCCCGTTTTGTGCAATCGCAATGGAATTAAAGCACAGAAACAACAGTAGTAAGTAAGATTTTGGCATAAAAAAATTTCGTTGCTATTTTAAAAATAACAACGAAATAAAGGATTTAGTGTGAGAGTAAAAAATTCTTACAAAAAATTATGACATGTTTTATTTCTCACGAATGTATATATCGATCGGAACTCCAGAAAAATCCCAGTTCTCACGGATCTTATTTTCGAGGAAACGCTTGTAGGCTTCCTTGACATATTGCGGCAAATTGGCAAAAAACACAAACTGAGGCGTTGGCGTTGGCAGCTGCATGCAGTATTTTATTTTTACATATTTTCCTTTCAATGCCGGTGGCGGATAGCCTTCAATGACTTTGAGCATGTAGTCGTTGAATTTTGACGTCGGGATTCTTTGCGAACGATTTTCAAACACTTTCACGGTTGTCTCTAGTGCTTTGAGTAGTCGCTGTTTTGTCAATGCCGAAACGAACAAAATGGGCACATCAGTGAATGGCATCAGTTCTTTGCGAATCTTCTCTTCGTAATCGCGGGTCGACATCGTATCTTTTTCTACCAAATCCCATTTGTTGACCAATATGACAACACCTTTTCGGTTTTTTTCCGCGAGCCAAAAAATACTTTGGTCTTGACCTTCAAAACCACGTGTTGCATCAATGATCAAAATACAAATGTCAGCATGTTCAATCGCACGCACGGAACGCATAACGGAATAAAATTCGAGGTCTTCTTTAACTTTAGCTTTGCGACGAATTCCGGCAGTGTCAACCAAATTAAATTCAAATCCGAAACGGTCGAATTTTGTATCGATAGCATCGCGCGTGGTTCCGGCTATATCAGTGACCATAAATCGGTCTTTGCCAATTAGCGCGTTGATGAAACTAGATTTCCCTGCATTTGGGCGCCCAACAACGGCAAAACGAGGCAGCACAACTTCTTCCTGAACGGGTTCTGGTTTCACGGGAAAAGACTCAATTAGTGCGTCTAGCAAATCGCCAGTTCCGCTACCGGAGATACTGGCAAAGGTGTAATATTCGCCAAGTCCGAGATTGTAGAATTCGATGGCGTCTTTTTCACGCATCGCATTATCGACTTTATTCACCGCAAGCAACACCGGTTTGGTTACTTTTCTCAACAACTTGGCAACAGTATCATCCATTGGCGTAATGCCTTCTTCTACATCAACTACAAAAATAATAACGTCAGCTTCGTCGATGGCGAGCTCTACCTGTTTGCGGATTTCGCCTTCGAAAACGTCGTCGGAACCTTTGATATAACCGCCGGTATCAATGACTGAAAATTCCTTTCCGTTCCATTCGCTTTTGCCGTAATTTCTGTCACGGGTTACGCCCGATACCGAATCGACTATGGCTTCTCTTCTCTGAATCAACCTATTAAAAAGCGTTGATTTTCCTACGTTGGGTCTTCCGACTATGGCTACAATGTTGTTCGTCATGGTATTTTAAATATTTACTTCGTCAGTTCGGCCATTGCTGGCCTCGGGCTGCAAAGGTAGGTAAAAAGGTAGTAAGTTGCTAAGGTTCTGAGGTGCTAAGTTTTGGTGGTTTTACAGTAAGGGAATCTGTACGCTAAACGGCATAATTAAAGTGTCATGGCTTGCGCAATTTCTGAAGTTTCGATTCGAGCAAGTGTTGTTCGAGTTCGAGCAGTTCCTGACGGTGGTATTGCTGGGCCAAAACATCAGGCAATCCTGCTTCAAGGGCTTTAGACGCTTTATTGGCAATCGTTTCGGAAAACCTCAAGTTTGCGTCTTTGGCGGTGTCGCGGTCCTTTAAAAAAGCGGAGAGTTGCAGCAAGCGTTCGTGCGCCAATTGCTTTTTTTGGGTGGTGGCGATTTTGCGGGCTAAGCGCTCGCGTTGGAATTCGTTTTCGCGCAGCAGGCGTTCGAGTTGGGATGCTGTTGGTTGTGCGGCGGCGTTCGTGGTCTTGGAAGTTTTTTCGGCGGATTGTAGGTGGGTGAGCATTTCGGCTAGGCGCTGTTGGACGGGCAGCGGGAGGTCGCGTTTTCCTAATTCGTATAAAGACCAAAGAGATCGGCTGACGTTGAGCAGCATCGCCATGTCTTGTTGGGTCACACTTAGTAATGCACTGATGGAGGTTTCTTTTTTCATGGTCATGGAGTTGTAGCAATTTTTTGCGGTTCAAAAATTTTGCCACAGATTTTGTAGCAATTTTTTTGGTTGGGAAAACTTTGCTACAATTTTTGTAGCAAATTTTTTGGGTGATAAAATTTTGCTACAGGCGGAATGTATGTTGAGTAAACAGTTGTGGAACGTGGGATTTTGGGGATTTTTTGGTATGTTTGGGTGATTAATGAGAAGTTGTTTTATTCTGACTACAACGATGACGAACTTGCCTCACTTTGGGAACTGACCAAAGAACATTCAGGAATAACAGAAGACTATTTATATAAATATTTTGCTGATAGAAAAAAAGGGTTTGCAATTCAAATTAAAAATAAAACAAAATATAGTGAGCCAAAATGTTTAAGAGCTGATTATAATTTATCTCCTCCGCAATCCTTTACTTATTGGTCGCAAGAATAATGATCCGATAGCACAGATAACCCC
>JANPJB010000082.1:0-17137 GCA_031425295.1 Flavobacterium sp.
AGTGCTAGGTTTTAGGTTACCGAAATGTTACCCAGAAGACCAACTGAAGACAAATCTTGCGTGAGGGATAGGAGCGAGTACCGCGTACCGCGTATAGCCCGACGGCGGCCCGAAAATTTGATCAATAAACCGATTTTAATGCCGCCGGCACGCCCCAAAAAATAGAAATAAATAGCTCTAGGATAATGCAACATAACTTACAACATACAATTTAGAACAGACAAAAAAGAAATGAAAGTCACCGAACACATAGAAAACGCCCAAGGAAAACCATTATTCTCCTTCGAAATTTTACCGCCATTGAAAGGGCAAAACATCCAGTCGATTTTTGACAGTATCGATCCGTTGATGGAATTCGATCCGCCATTTATTGATGTGACCTATCATCGTGAAGAGTACGAATTTAAAGAGTTACCAAGCGGCTTATTGCAAAAGAAAATTGTCAAAAAAAGACCGGGAACGGTTGGAATTTGCGCCGGTATTCAAAACAAATATACCGTCGATGCGATTCCACATATTTTGTGTGGCGGATTTTCTAAAGAAGATACCGAAAATTTATTAATTGATTTAGATTTTCTTGGTATTGATAATGTCGTCGCACTACGCGGTGATGCGCTCAAAACCGAAACGTATTTCCATCCTGAAAAAGACGGAAACGAATATGCAACTGATTTGGTGCAGCAGATTAAAAACCTAAACAATGGGATTTACCTCGATGAGGATTTGCAGAATACTTCAAGCACGAACTTCTGCATTGGCGTTTCAGGTTATCCTGAAAAGCACATGGAAGCGCCAAGCCTCGATAGCGACATTCACTTCTTGAAGCAAAAAATTAAGAACGGAGCCGATTATATCATTACGCAGATGTTCTTTGACAACCAGAAGTTTTTCGATTTTGTCACGAAATGCCGCGCCGCAGGAATTACGGTTCCGATCATTCCGGGATTGAAGCCGATTGCGACGAAAAAACAACTGAATTTGATTCCACATCGCTTCAGCCTTGAACTTCCGGATGATTTGATCATGGCAATTGTCAAAGCCAAAGACAACGACGCCGTAAAACAAATCGGAATCGAATGGTGTATTGAACAAAGCAAAAGTTTGGTCGCTGCCGGAATCCCGGTATTGCATTATTATTCGATGGGAAAAGCGGAAAATATCAAAGCCATCGCAAAGGAGATTTTTTAAAGATTTCATTTAGAAGTTTTGACTGCAGATTCACAGATTTAAATAACTTAAAAATCTGCGAAGCTGCGGATATTTTTTTGTTCGTTTACTTTTTGTCTACCTAAATTTTATTGAAAAATAGGGCTTTCCCGCTACTTTTGGACCAGGGAAAAATTGCTATGAAACCCTAACACCATATTTTCAATAAAAAAAGGATTATGAAAAAAGTTTTACTTTTTGCCCTCGCTTGCATTTCAATGCCGGGTTTCGCACAGGATTTTTTTGATTTTTTGGGCAGATGAACATACTACCGAAGACGGACTTCATGCCGATTTCAAATTATCGGCGGGTGGTGAAAGTGTGTTGCTTCCAAAAGCCGACGGAACGATTGTCGATTCCGTCAATTATCCTGCGCAAACGGCGAACATCAGCTATGCAAGGAACCCGAACGGAACGGGAAATTTTGTGGTACAAGCGCCGACATTCAACGCCAATAATCAAACTTTAGCGGTCGATGCCATGATATTCGAAAATAATCAGGTTGCTATTTTTCCGAATCCCACGGCGAACAATATCAGCCTTATCGGCTCAGCAACTTTAGGTAGGATTGATATCTATAATCTGATCGGACAAATGATATGGTCGAAAAACGAATCTTCTAATCAAGCGAATATCAGTGTTGCGCCTTTTCCAGCCGGAACATATCTGTTGAAAAGCACTAACGATGGAAAAACAGCCGTATCGAGATTTGTTAAAATGTAGGGTTGTTGCATCGTTTGAAAGTTTAATGCGACGCACGGTTCAACGATTGGATGATTCCACGGTTAAACTAAAAAGAATATATTTGCGGCTTGAAATCGCCCAATGAAATTTCGATTGACCTTATTATTGTTGTGCTGCAGTTCGTATGCTATTGCGCAATTTGATGACACCAATGCCATCGAAGTCAATCAGCTGCGTGGAAACATCTTGCCGCATTCTCCGGAATTATACCATTTGATTACTGGGCATCCCGAAGGCGTGATGCTCAGTTTTTCACGAAAAACCCATGGTAAGGAATCTTGGCATTCACTGTATAATTATCCTGATTATGGCGGTTATTTTCTCTATCAGGATTTCAAAAGCGAAATTTTAGGGAAGAACTACGCGATCGGGGCGCATTATAATTTCTACTTTTTGAATCGGAAACTAATGTTCAAAATTGGTCAAGGAATAGCCCTTACAACACACCCGTATGACAAAGATACAAATAGTAAAAACCGTGCATTCGGCTCGCGGTATATGGGCAATACGAACTTTATGCTCCAATATAAGAAAGAGAATATCATTGATGGTTTTGGCATTGAAACCGGTTTCTTCTTAACGCATTTTTCGAACGGCAGATTCAAATCGCCCAACAGTGGCATCAATACC
Organism: Flavobacterium sp.; assembly: GCA_031425295.1. Taxonomy (GTDB): domain Bacteria; phylum Bacteroidota; class Bacteroidia; order Flavobacteriales; family Flavobacteriaceae; genus Flavobacterium. The sequence continues at coordinate 2,581 of JANPJB010000082.1, forward strand.
TACGGCATCAATCTTGGGATCAATTATGCTTTCGATCAAAAACCAAAATATACGGTTTTGGATTCCGTCGCTTCTTCATTAAAATTCATGGAACCTATCCGATTCAACTTCGCATTCCGAACGGGTTTCAATGAAAGTGCCGTTATCGGAAGCGGACAAAAACCGTTTTATCATTTCGGATTTTACGCAGACAAGCGCATCAACAGAAAAAGCGCGGTGCAGGCCGGTTTTGATTTATTCGCGACGACATCAATTAAAGAGTATATCAAATACCGTTCGATAGCGTATCCTGACGATAATCTTGCTCCAAGCACAGATTATAAACGAGTCGGATTTTTTATAGGTCACGAATTATTCATCAACCGAATTTCTTTAGAAACCCAATTAGGGTATTATATTTACCGCCCACTGAATGTTGATACGCCGATTTACGACCGTGTGGGAATGAAGTATTATTGGTCTAAAAATGTATATTCGGGCATCGCCGTGAAAACGCATGGTTTCCTCGCAGAAGCTATCGAGTTGGGAATCGGCATCCGCTTATAAATGACAAGTATGAAAAACCATTGGATCTATTTTTCGTTGCTGCTGCTTTTTGCGAATTGTGAAAAACCGATCGACTGCGTAAAGTCGAGCGGTCCGAACAAATCCCGTATTTACGAAGGATTCACATTCACCAAATTACTAGTCAACAAAAATATTAGGGTTGTGATCACGCAAGGCAATACGTATAAAGTGGAGGTGCAGACCGGAGAAAACCTGATCAACGATATCGAAGTCACCCTAGCGGATGATTGGCTCACATTATCAGACAATACTACGTGCAATTGGGTGCGCGATTATGGCGAAACCGTGGTTTACATTACGGCGCCGAACCTGACTGATATTTATTCTAAAACCGGAGATGATATCATCTCAAATGGTGTGTTAACTTACCCAAACCTGCACTTGGTTTTAATGGATAATTACGATGGATTTTCAGGCAGCGGCACGGGCGACATTATTCTAAAGGTCGACAGCGAAAGGATTTATATAGAAAACAACGAAATCGGACGTTTTTACCTAACCGGGAGCACCGATAATTTACAGGTCAATTTTTACGAAGGCGGCGGGGTTTTTCACGGTGAAAACTTATATGCCGGCAACATCGGGTTGTACCACAGAGGCAGCAATGATATGTATATTCGACCCATGAATTCCCTCGACGGTGATCTCTACAATGTCGGCAATGTCAATTGCTATTCGCGCCCGCTGGCAGAAAATGTGCATGTTAGGGAACATTACCGCGGCAGGTTGATTTATCGTTAATAGAAGCGAGACCGCTGCGCTGCAAGATGAAAGATCGCTACGCTGCAAGAATAAATAACCAAGAAATAAAGTTTTATAGGAGCTGTTTCCCGCTATACGCTTCCAATTTTTTTCTTTTTGGCAGCAAAAAGTAAAAGGATTTCCGCTGCTATCGGGGCTAGGGCAATCGGATAAAAAACGCAAGAGCCTACTCGAAAAGTCTTTCTTCTTTAAGCACAGCGGTCTTGGCTCTATTCTCTCTTCGTCACCTCACGGAACAAAGTCTCCAAATTCTTATTCTTCTGATTCAGTTGTAAAGTCTTGAGTCCGTTGCTTTGAGCGAAATCAAAAACTGCAGAACGCATATCCTGATTCGATACAAAAGTCAATTCCCAAACATTGCCGCTGACGTTCACCTTCGACGCTAAGTTCGGAAGATTACCGATCATTTCGTCTGTAACCAAACGATCAAATTCTACTTCAATAATTTGTTCTTGATCGGCAACAATGGCTTTGTCTAATTTTTTATCGGTTACAATTTTCCCTTGATCAATAATGATAACACGGTCGCAGATTGCTTCGACTTCCTGCATAATGTGCGTCGACAAGAAAACAGTCTTATCCTTTCCGACATTGCGAATTACTTCTCTGATTTCAAGCAACTGATTCGGATCTAAACCGGTTGTCGGCTCGTCTAAAATCAATACGTCTGGGTTGTGCAGTAACGCATTCGCGAGTCCAACACGCTGCCGGTAACCTTTCGATAATTGCGCTATTTTTTTATGGCTTTCGTCTGTCAATCCCGTCAAGGTAATCACTTCCTCAATCCTGCCCTTCGAAACACGATAGACATCGGCATTGAATTCGAGATATTCGCGAACATACAAATCCAAATACAACGGGTTGTGCTCGGGCAAGTAACCAATCGATTGCTGTACCGATTTTTGCTGCGCATTCACATCAAAACCATTCACACTAGCGTTGCCCGAATCGGCTGCAATGTAAGTCGTCAGGATTTTCATCAAGGTCGATTTTCCAGCGCCGTTTGGACCTAAGAAACCTACGATTTCTCCCTTTTGGATGGTAAAAGAAATACCGTCCAATGCTTTTTGGGCACCGTAATTTTTAGTGATGTTATGAACTTCGATCGACATATTTTTTGATTTGAAACAAAAGTAAAGAATAGTCAAGCAATTTTTTAAAAAAATAAAATCTTTTGTGAAACTCTAAACATTTTTTTCTACTTTAGCAATCCAATAAAAATTTACCCATGTTGAATAACCGATTCTATTTTAGCAATTCTTTTTATTTCTTCTGGAAAGAAGTTCGGGATTGTTATATGGTTATTTGAAAAATTATTAATTCAAAAAAATATACAAATCCCGATGCACATCGGGATTTTTTTGTAGCATTTTTTATATGAAGCAAAGAATTGCCATACAAGGAATTAAAGGGTCTTTTCACCATCAGGTGGTGCTGGAGTACTTTTCTAACGAAAATGATATCGCGGAATGTCTGTCTTTTGAGGAGGTCGTCGATAGCGTTCTGTCAGAACAATCTTCGCTCGCGGTGATGGCGATTGAGAACTCTATCGCAGGCTCTATTATTCCAAATTATGCGCTGATAGATAAGAATAATTTGCACATTGTCGGCGAGCATTATTTGGATATTCATCAAAACCTGATGGCGCTTGAGGGTCAAAATATGGAAGATATTCAGGAAATTCATTCGCATCCCATGGCGCTGTTGCAATGCATGGATTTTCTGAAAAAACAGCCGCACATCAAATTGGTTGAAGACAAAGATACCGCTGAAACGGCACGCAGAATTAACCAACAGCAATTGAAAGGAATTGGAGCAATCGCCAGTAAAGCAGCCTCAAAAATGTACCACCTACAAATCATTGCTCCAGAAATACAAACGATCAATAACAACATGACGCGTTTTGTAATGGTAACAAAGCAATTGACGGATTCTTCAAAAGGCAATATTAACAAGGCATCGCTAAAGTTTGAACTAGATCACAAAAGAGGAAGCCTTGCCGCCGTACTCAATGTGATGAGCGATTGTAAATTGAACTTGACTAAGATTCAGTCGTTACCCAAAATAGAGACACCTTGGAAATATGCCTTTTTTGTAGACGTTACTTTCGAGAAATACGATGATTTTGAAAAAGCAAAATCGATAATCAATATTATGGCGGAACAGCTGAAAATATTAGGTGAATATGAAAGCAAGTTGAACCGTTGAATCGGGTTATCGATACTCCGATTTCACGATTCTTCGATTCCACAATTAAACAAAAAATGATAAAAACAGCCAACCGATTAAATACCGTAGCAGAATACTATTTCTCCACCAAATTGAGAGAAGTTCGGCAGTTGCAATCCGAAGGGAAACCCGTTATCAATATGGGAATCGGAAGCCCGGATCTGGCACCGCATGCTGCTGTTATTGATGCTATTCAACTGGCTATACAGGAAGAAAATGCGCATCAATACCAAAGCTATCAAGGCTTGCCAGAACTGCGCAAAGGATTTGCGGATTTCTATGCGAAGTACTTTGGCGTCAGTGTAGATTGCAATGCGGAAATCCTACCATTAATGGGTTCTAAGGAAGGCATCATGCACATTTCGATGGCTTTTCTAAATGAAGGTGACCGAGTTCTGATCCCAAATCCTGGTTATCCAACCTATAATTCGGTGACCCAATTGGTCGGAGCGGAGCCTGTTTTTTATGATTTGAAAGAAGACGCAGATTGGGAACCAGATTTTGAAGCACTGGAGAGACTTGATCTTTCGCGCGTAAAGCTGATGTGGGTTTCGTATCCGCACATGCCAACGGGTGTTTCGGGCAGCTTGGTGTTGTTTAAGAAGTTAGTCGATTTCGCGCGGAAACATCAGATACTATTGGTCAATGACAATCCGTATAGTTTTGTTTTGAATGACCATCCGATATCCATTTTGCAAGTTGATGGCGCGAAAGATGTCGCACTTGAACTCAACTCCTTGTCCAAAACATTCAATATGGCGGGCTGGAGAGTGGGTTGGGTTTCTGGTAAAGCGGAGTTCATCGATGCCATTCTGAAAGTCAAAAGCAATATGGATAGCGGGATGTTTTACGGCATTCAAAAAGGTGCGATCGCTGCTTTACAATTGGATGCTTCGTGGTTTGAAAAATGTAATAAAGTATATGCGAAGAGACGTCAATTGGTATTGCTGCTCGCACAAAAATTGGGATGCACGTTTGGTGAGAATGCCGTAGGTTTGTTTGTTTGGGCGAGATTGCCGTCAGGTGTTTCTTCATCAGAACAATTCATCGACGACCTTTTACACATCAAGCATATATTCATCGCGCCGGGAACCATTTTCGGCAGTAATGGCGAAGGCTATATCCGATTTTCACTTTGTGTCAAAGAAGATAAAATACAAGAAGCGATCGATCGATTGGATAATTTACAACAAAAATTATGAAAGTATACGTAATCGGAGTAGGATTAATCGGCGGTTCGATGGCTTTGGATATTCAATCGCAGTATGCCGATGCCGCGATACTTGGCATTGACGCCAACGAAAGCCATTTGCAGGAAGCGCTTCAGTTGGGATTCATCAAGCAGGTGGCAAACATCAATGATTTACACCAAGCCGATATTGTGATTCTGGCAGTTCCGGTAGACGTTTCGGTGCCGCTGCTACCCGAAGTACTCGATCATATTGGAAAAGATACAATTGTGTTTGATGTGGGATCGACAAAACTGCCGATATGCGAATCGATTGCGGATCACCCGAATCGTAGTAACTTTATAGCGACGCATCCGATTGCAGGAACGGAATTTTCAGGTCCAACAGCAGCGATAGTCGGACTTTTTGAAGGCAAAACCAATATCATTTGCGAAGTAGAAAAGACAACTTTTAAGCTGCAAGAAAAGGCGCTCGAACTGTTTCAAAAACTCGGCATGCGGATTCGGTATATGAGTCCAAAATCGCATGACAAGCACATTGCCTACGTATCGCATTTGTCGCATATCAGTTCATTCATGCTCGGAAAAACCGTCATCGAAAAAGAGAAGCACGAACGTGACATTTTCGATATGGCAGGCAGCGGTTTCGAAAGTACGGTGCGTTTGGCGAAAAGTTCCCCTGCGATGTGGACGCCGATTTTCAAACAAAACAAAATCCAAGTCGTCAAAACTTTGGAAGAATATATTGCGAATCTGTCGCAGTTTAAAGCACTTTTGGAGAATGATGATTATGAAGCAATTTTTAATGAAATGCACGAAGTGAATAAGATAAAAGAGATATTACAAGGAATTAAAAAATAAGAAAAGCCGGCAACATAACGTAAAGCCTAGCCCCGATAGCAGTGGAAAGCCCGCAGCGCAGTGAGGACTTGCAACGGATAGCGGGATCAGCTTCTAAAAAACAAGAAACTATGGAAAACAACATCAATATGAGAAAATGGCTCGACGATTTCAACCTCGAGCATCCGCTGGTTATTGCCGGACCGTGCAGCGCTGAAACGGAAGAGCAAGTATTGAAGATTGCGCATCAACTCAAAAATTCCGACGTCAGTATTTTCCGCGCCGGTATTTGGAAACCCAGAACACGTCCGGGCGGATTTGAAGGTGTCGGCGCGATTGGATTGAAATGGCTGCAAAAAGCGAAAGCCGAAACCGGTTTGCTGATGGCGATCGAAGTGGCGAATGCGGCGCATGTCAAACTTGCATTGGAACACGATATCGATGTGTTGTGGATTGGCGCGCGCACGACCGTAAACCCTTTCGCGGTGCAGGAAATTGCTGATGCGTTGCAGCATACCGATAAGATTGTGCTTGTAAAAAATCCGGTGAACCCAGATTTGGCTTTGTGGATTGGCGGTGTCGAGCGATTGCATGCTGCCGGAATTAAAAAACTGGGTGTAATTCACAGAGGATTTTCGACGTATGAAAAAACCAAATACCGCAACATTCCGGAGTGGCAGATCCCGATTGAGTTGCAGAGCCGTTTCCCCGATTTGCCTTTGATTTGTGATCCGTCGCATATTACGGGAAAGCGCGATATGATTTTTGAAGTGTCGCAGCAGGCACTCGATTTGAATTACGACGGACTGATGATCGAAACGCACATCGATCCCGACAATGCGTGGAGCGATGCCGCACAGCAAGTGACCCCAACTACTTTGAAGCAAATTTTCACGGATTTGCGCATCAGAATTGTGACGACGGAAGAAAGTGATTTTAATTCAAAAATGATGAAACTGCGAGCCGACATTGACATAGCCGACTCAAAATTGCTCGAAACACTAGGCAAAAGAATGCAGGTTGCAGAACAAATAGGCGCATTGAAAAAAGAAAAAAATATCGCCGTCTTGCAAAATAAGCGTTGGAACGAAATTCTCGGAAAAATGATTCTCGAAGGCGAGGATAAAGGACTCAGCGAAGAATTTATTTTAAAACTTTTCAAAGCAATACACCAAGAAAGCATCAGCCATCAGGAGAAAATCATTAATTCATAATTCTAAATTTTAAATTAGGAGAACCGTTGCACAAAAGCCGTAATTTTGTCATTTAAAATTTATCATTCAAAATAAAAAAATGAAGGGACTCGTATATAAATCTACCGGAAGCTGGTATACCGTAAAATCCGAACAAGGCGATTTTATAGAATGCCGCATTAAAGGCAAGTTCCGCATGAAAGGGATCAAAAGCACGAACCCAATAGCAGTCGGTGATATCGTAGATTTTGAACTTGAGGAAACTTCAGACACCGTAACGGGAACCATTCATAACATTCACGAACGCAAGAATTATATTGTCCGCAAATCGGTAAACCTGTCGCATCAGATGCACATCATTGCATCCAATGTAGATTATGTTTTTTTGTTGATTACGATCAATAATCCGCCAACGACGACTAATTTCATCGACCGGTTTCTAGTTACTGCCGAAGCGTATGGCATTGAGACGATTTTGGTTTTCAATAAAATCGATACTTTTGATGAAGCGGCTTTGGAAGAGCAGTTGTATTTACAACATATTTACCAAGAAATCGGCTACCAATGTCTGCGCGTTTCGTCAACACAAAGTAAAGGTATCGAAGCATTAAAGCAACTGATGGTTGGAAAAGTGAGTATGTTTTCTGGGCATTCTGGCGTCGGGAAATCAACTTTAGTCAATGCAATGGAACCCAGTCTGCACCTCAAAACCAAAACAATATCCGAGCAAAGTAAGCAAGGACAGCACACGACAACATTCGCAGAAATGTATGATTTGAGTTTTAATGCGAAAATCATCGACACGCCGGGCATCAAAGGTTTTGGTATTGTAGATCTTGAAAAGGAAGATATCAGCGGTTATTTCCCCGAATTTTTTAAGCTCAAAGAACAGTGTAAATTCAACAATTGTCTGCACAAAGATGAGCCGAATTGCGCCGTCAAGAACGCATTAGAAAACGATGCGGTTTCGTGGTCTCGCTATAAAAATTACCTGCATATTTTGGAAGGCGATGATGAAAACTATCGTACCGATGCCCATAATGAAGACCGAATCATCAGCGATCAGTCGCGAAAATCATAAGTTGATTTATGAAAGTCGTCATCCAAAGGGTTTCCCATGCATCTGTGACCGTCGATGAAAAAATCGTCGCCGAAATTAAAAAAGGATTGCTTGTTTTGGTCGGCGTTGAAGATTTAGATACGCTTGAAGACATCGATTGGCTCGTCAATAAAATTATCAATCTCAGAATTTTCGGTGATGCGAATCACGTCATGAATTTATCGGTAAAAGACGTCAATGGCGATATCATTGTCGTAAGCCAATTTACGCTGCATGCAGCAACGAAGAAAGGCAACCGCCCGTCGTATCTGAAAGCCGCTAAACCTGAAATATCCATTCCAATGTATGAAAATTTCGTACAAGAACTTGAAATTGCTCTAGGCAAAACAATACAAACCGGAATCTTCGCGGCAGATATGAAAGTCTCGTTGCTGAATGACGGTCCGGTTACCATCATCATCGATTCTAAAAACAAAGAATAATGAACCTCAAAAACGCCCAACTTGAAGTGGATGCGTGGATTAAAAACCATGGTGTCCGTTATTTCAATGAACTCACCAATATGGCGCAGCTGACCGAAGAAGTCGGTGAAGTAGCACGAATCATTGCGCGCCGTTATGGAGAACAATCTGAAAAGGAATCCGACAAAAACAAAGATCTTGGCGAAGAACTTGCCGATGTGGTGTTCGTTGTGCTATGTCTGGCGAACCAAACAGGAATTGATCTTCAGACCGCGTTCGACAAGAAAATGGACCTTAAAACCAACCGTGATCACGACCGCCATCACAACAACGAAAAACTCAAATAGCAAAATTTAAATTTTGAATATCGCTTATGAACATTAGATTGAATCGGATCGTTACAATAGAGAAGGCTCATTTGACCATTTCTGGAAGCAAATCGGAGTCGAACCGTTTGCTATTGTTGCAAATGTTGTATCCCAATATTGCGCTCGAGCATGTTTCGGTTTCTGATGATTCGGAAGTCATGACGAAAGCGCTTGTATCGAAAGAGAACACGATCGACATTCATCACGCGGGAACGGCGATGCGTTTTCTTACCGCTTATTTTGCGATTCAGGAAAATCGGGAAGTGGTATTGACGGGTTCTGCTAGAATGAAAGAACGTCCGATTCAAGTTTTGGTCGATGCATTGCGCCAACTTGGAGCCGACATTTCATATGAAGAAAACGAAGGCTTTCCACCACTGAGAATAAAAGGAAAAAGACTGTCTAAAAACGAAGTGACTGTAGCAGCAAACGTTAGCAGCCAATACATTTCTGCACTGTTATTAATTGCACCAAAACTTGAAAACGGATTGCAACTAACGCTTGAAGGTCAGATCACTTCGATGCCTTATATTCAAATGACGTTGGATTTGTTGCATCGCATTGGCGCTAAAACCACATGCAATCAAAACAAAATCACGGTTTATCCCAAAACTGACAACACACAACCGATCACCTTAGCCATAGAATCCGATTGGTCGTCAGCCTCATATTTCTATTCCATAATAGCCTTGTCAACGGAAGGCACGCAAATCACACTTTCAAACTTCAAAGAAAATAGTTTACAAGGCGATGCTGCGTTGGTTGAAATTTACAAACAATTCGGTGTAGAAACTACTTTTACCGGAAACAGCATTACCTTACGTAAAGTAAATTATCAATTATCAATTATCAATTATCAATTAAACAACACGCCCGATATCGCCCAAACCATAGCCGTGACTTGCTTCGGACTCGGACTCGCTTGCCGTCTGACAGGTTTGCATACGTTGAAAATCAAAGAAACAGACCGGTTGTCAGCCTTGCAAAATGAACTCATAAAACTAGGCGCTATAGTAACAGTCACAGACGATTCGTTGATCTTGGAAGCTTCCACCGAAATCCATCCCAACATAAAGATCGCCACTTACAACGACCACCGCATGGCGATGGCTTTTGCACCTTTGGCATTGAAAACACCAATCACGATCGAAGATGTCGAAGTCGTTTCAAAATCATATCCGAATTTCTGGAACGATTTAAAAACAATCGGGTTCGATATGCAAGACTAAAAAAACCTTAGAACCTAATCAACTTAGTGCCTCAGAACCTTTTATAAAAATAAACCCCAAAACACTTGACATCGCCTATCGCACAATCGTATATTTGCACACGATTAATTTAATGCACTACAATCCACATATGAAATTATCCCATTTTCAATTCAATTTACCCAAAGAACTTCTTGCCGAATTTCCTACCGAAAACAGAGATGAATCCAGACTTATGGTCATCAACCGAGAGAAAAAAACCATCGAACATAAAATGTTTAAAGACCTAATCGATTATTTCGGTGATGGCGATGTTTTGGTTTTAAACAATACGAAAGTTTTCCCGGCGCGTTTGTACGGCAACAAAGAAAAAACGGGCGCGAGAATCGAAGTGTTTTTGCTGCGCGAACTCAATTCAGAACAACGCCTTTGGGATGTTTTGGTTGATCCGGCACGAAAAATCAGAATTGGAAACAAACTGTATTTCGGCGACGACGATTCATTAGTAGCTGAGGTAATCGACAACACGACCTCACGCGGAAGAACACTGCGTTTCCTTTACGACGGTTCGTATGACGAATTCAGAAACAAACTCACAGAGCTTGGTGAAACGCCAATCCCGAAATACATCAACCGTGAAGTAACGCCAGAAGATGCCGAACGTTACCAAACGATTTATGCCAAAAACGAAGGAGCAGTAGCCGCACCAACAGCTGGTTTGCACTTTTCAAAACATTTGCTCAAAAGACTTGAAATCAAAGGGGTCAATTTCGCTGAAGTGACACTTCACGTAGGTTTAGGAACCTTCAATCCAGTTGAGGTTGAAGATCTTTCGAAACACAAAATGGATTCTGAGGAATTGATCATCAACCAAGAAGCCTGCGATATCGTCAACGAAGCCAAAACGAAAAAGAAAAAAGTATGTGCCGTTGGAACCACTTCAATGCGCGCCATTGAAAGTTCGGTTTCATCAGCAAAAACGCTAAACCCATTCGAAGGCTGGACCAACAAATTCATTTTTCCACCCTACGAATTCAGCGTTCCGAATTGCATGATCACCAATTTTCACACGCCAAAATCAACCTTACTGATGATGGTTTCTGCATTCTGCGGCCACGATTTGATGAAAAAAGCGTATGAAGAAGCGATCAAGGAAAATTACCGTTTTTATTCTTACGGTGATGCGATGCTGATTTTATAATTGTAAATTTCAAATCAAAACACGAATTCCACGAATTGACACAAATTTAATTAGTGCAATTTTGTGGAATTCGTGTTTTATTTTTATCAAGAGCCGGGAACCTGCTATCCGCTATAGTCCTCACTATGTTCCGGGCTGCCGCTCCTATCAGGGCTAGGGCATCAGGGTACCAAAGACGCAACCGACAAACGACAACCGACAACAATGTTAGTCCACCTGATACACCAACTTCACCGTAATATTCGCCGTCTTATTCTTCGACATCGTATTGAATGAACCGCCATAAGAAAAATCCTCCGACGAATTTTGCCCCGTAATCTGGAACACACCCATATCCGATTTCTTCAAATTCCCCAAACCTGCACCGGCATTTTTAGCAATGCTTTTCGCGCGAACTCTAGCATCTTTAGTAGCTTCGGCAATCATCTGGATTTTAAGTTCCGCGAGTTTGGTGTAATAATATTCGGGTGGATTCGAGTAAAATTCCACACCCGAATTGATGAGTTCGCTCGATTGTCTTGAAATGTCTTCAATCTTATTGACGTCTTTCGATTGCACCGTAACGGTTTGCGTCAGATTAAATCCGGTGAAAATCTGCTGTTTCGTAGAACCGTTTTCATTATAAATATATTCAAAATCTTTATTGAAATTGACTGCAGAAAAAACAACCTCATTCGCTTGGATGCCTTTCGAAAGCAAATAACTTTTTATTTTCTCACGATCACTGTCGAGCGCCGCATAAGCATCTTTCAAATTCATGCTTTTCTTCGAAAACGAACCACTCCAGACAATCAAATCCGAAACAAAATCCTTTTTTCCCAAGCCGGTGACACTAATTGTATCAGCACTTTGATTCCGATTCTGAAACGCATTTGAAAATAAATAAGCCGCAACAATCACGGCAAGTGCGATAATAATGGCATTCGCGTTGGTTTTCATAAAGGAGATTTTAGTGTTTTAAAAATAGCGAATAATTCGACATACAACTGCAAACGACCATTCTTATTTTTTATTGGCGATTATGGGCACACGGATGACGCGAATTTTGCGGAGTGTCGCGGATAAAAATAAAAAACCGTGCAAATCTGCGCCATTCGAGTTATCCTCGTGCCCTAAATCAAACCTTGTTTTTCATCAGTGGTTTTGCTACTTTTACGAACCTTAAAAGCACACCATGACTTTTCAAAATACAAGAGCTTATGCTCATGAACTCGACCATCAGGATCCGTTACGCGAGTATAAAAACGAATTCATTTTCCCACAACACAACGGAAAAAACGTGGTTTATTTTACCGGAAATTCTCTAGGATTGCAACCCAAAAGAACCAAAGCCTACGTCGATGAAGTTATGAATGATTGGGCAAATCTCGCCGTTGAAGGCCATTTTTACGCTGAAAAACCGTGGTGGGATTACCACGAACGTTTCGCAAATCCTTTGAGTGAAATCGTAGGCGCCAAACCTTCCGAAATCACGGTGATGAATACTTTGACAGTCAATTTGCATTTGTTGATGGTGTCGTTTTATCGCCCAAGCAAAACACGTTACAAAATTATCTGTGAAGAAAAAGCCTTTCCATCAGACCAGTATATGTTTCAGAGTCAAGTGCATTTCCACGGCTACAAAACCGAAGATGCCATTGTAGAAATCAAACGCCGCGACGGAGAACATAATATTCGTCTGGAAGATGTTTTGGCTAAGATTAATGAAGTTGGTGATCAACTCGCATTAGTGTTAATTGGAGGTGTAAATTATTACACCGGTCAAGTTTTCGACATCAAAACCGTCACAGAAGCCGGACATAAAGCCGGAGCCAAAGTCGGTTGGGATCTCGCGCATGCCGCAGGAAATATCAAATTAGCATTGCATGATTGGAACGTAGATTTTGCATGCTGGTGTAGTTATAAATATATGAATTCAGGTCCAGGAAATGCATCGGGTTGTTTCATTCATGAAAAACATCACAACGACAGCGACTTACCGCGGTTCGCTGGTTGGTGGGGACATAACAAAGAGCGCCGTTTCAAAATGGAACAGCAGTTCGAACCCGTTCACGGTGCCGATGGCTGGCAAATCAGCAACCTTCCGATACTTTCGCTAGCACCGTATTTAGCATCCGTGGAAATGTTTGCCGAAGTAGGTATGGATGCACTGATCAAGAAAAGAGATCATATTACGGCTTACCTCGAATTCATTCTGCACGAAATCGACAGCGAAGTCGACAGCACTTTCGAGATTATTACGCCTCAAAATCCTGAAGAAAGAGCGTCGCAATTATCGGTTTTCCTTCATGGCGAAGGCAGAAGCCTGTTTGATTATCTCATGAGCAACGGTGTAATTACCGATTGGCGTGAACCCAATGTAATTCGATTGGCGCCTGTGCCCCTATATTGCTCGTATGAAGATATGTATGAGTTCGGACAGATTTTGAAAAAAGGCATTCTTTCCCATTAAGTAACGGAATTCGGATGACGCAGATTTTCGCGAATGCTACGATTAAAAAATACAAATAGGCGGTATCATTACGAACCAGAATATCGCGAACAACAATCAAAAATGATGACAAAACAAGAAATAATAAATGGCTTCGATCCTTCACAGCCCGGTTTGGCTGACGAGAGTATTTTCGGATTGCCATTTTCTGCCGACGACAGTGAAATCATAATCATCCCGGTGCCGTGGGAAGTAACGGTGAGCTATGGCTCCGGCGCATCAAACGGTCCCGATGCGATCTTAAAAGCGTCTTTCCAAGTCGATTTGCACCATCAGGATTTTCCTGAATTATGGAAACTCGGGATGTATCTCGATTTAACCGAGCAAACCCAAAATTGGGCTGACAACAGCACGAAATACAAAGCTTTGGCGCAACCGATTATTGCTGCGCTCGAAAGTGGCGAAGTCATTGAAAGCAACCCGGCGCTACAGTCGGACTTGGATAAAATCAATCTGGTGTGCCGTGAACTCAAAGACGAAGTCCGCGAGCGCGTGTTATATTGGATGCAACGCGGTAAAAAAGTGGCGCTGCTCGGTGGTGATCACTCGACGCCCTTGGGTTACTACGAAGCTTTAGCGACGCAGTATGACGATTTTGGAATCCTGCATCTCGATGCCCACATGGATCTTAGAAATGCGTATGAAGGATTTACGTATTCGCACGCTTCGATTATGTACAACGCTTTGAAGTTGCTTCAAATCTCCAAAATTGTACAGATCGGAATCCGGGATTTTTGTAAGCAGGAAGTGGAAACAGTCACGTCTGAAAACGGTCGTGTCGTTGTGCATACCGATGCCGACATGAAAGCCGAAACGTTTCAAGGGGTCACTTGGCAACAACAATGCGACGCCATCATTGCTTCTTTACCACAAAAAGTAACGATCAGTTTTGATGTCGACGGCATGTATGCTTGGTACGGTCCGAATACGGGAACGCCGGTTCCGGGTGGATTTTCATACGAGCAAGCCATTTACCTGTTCAATAAAT